>JBKKAO010000535.1:0-4244 GCA_046714645.1 Burkholderiales bacterium
CCTTATATTCTGCTTCGCTGATGAGACCCTTTTTCAATAATAGATCGAGGATCTCTTCTGACGTAACTGCGGAGGCAGAGCTTGGAAAATGGATGAGCAAGCCGATACCCATTGCAACCAGCGCGGATTTTAGCGTCGGGTGGGATTTGACGCGCCCACGCGACCCATCCAAGGCCAAGTTTCGCATGTTGTTTTCTATGCCGCGCGGGAGACGCCATGATACGTTGCTGGAGCTATTGCAAGCTATTTCTTGATGAAGCCATACTTGACCAGCCGCAGGTCCTCGTCCCTAACGAGCCCAATCCCCGGAGCGTGATACTTGTACTCCGTCACGAGAGGTTCCATGGCCGAGCCTTCCTTGACTTTCATGCATCCGGTGAATTTTCCGGCCGGTGTTTTGCACGTGTCAGTGAGGCTGACGATCTCCGCCCGGTCCATCGCCACACCGGGCGCGATCTCCTGGTAGTACTTCATCTTCAGTTTCGGGGTTCCGGCCATAATCAGACCGGCTTTGCTGCCGCTCGTGCCCGCGAGCCACGAGCCGTCGTGCTTGACCACCTTGTCGTTCTCGTAGTAATCCACGTCTTCACCGAAGTAGAAGACGTCCTTGGTTTGCTCGCACAGTGCGAAGTAATTCCTTGCGACTTCGTAGAGCTTGCCGTCTTTCCATTCTCTCTCTTCGATGATGCGCGTGACGACCCCGTCGACTGTCTTGGTTTCATCGAGGACGGTGATCTGCAGCTTCGTATCGTCCCCCTCCAACACAAGCTGGAAGCCGGGCTCCAAGATGAAGTATTGATTTCGACCCGTGGTCAGTAGATTGCACTTCGAGAGGCCGAACTCCTCCTGCCACGGCGAATTCGGTCCCCTGTCCTGCGCACAGGCCGTGGAAAAGGTGAGTATCGCCGTGGCGGTAAGGATAAATCTGAATGTTCGCGTAATCATTGATGCTCTCCTATGTATGAGACAAGATTCATGCTGCCGGTTTTCCTAGGCGTACGCGACTGCTACGAACCGGCACCGCGTAGTGCTTTACTCTAACTCGATTACTTGCTCGACGGCCGCCGTACCCTCAATAAATAAACACGGCCAGGACGCTGATCGCTTTGTCGGCAGGGCGGAATACGCCGCTATCAGGATCCACCTCGTTGCGATATGCTTTTCCAGGAAGGAACCAGCCCGCTCTCGCCTCAAATCCGAACCTTCGAATACCGAACAAGTTGCGAAACCCGATTATGAAGTCGAACTCGCTTCCCACGCTCCTGCTCAGCTGCGTGTCATCCTGGTTCATTTGAGCCGTTATCGAGGAGTTTCGAAGCTGGTCCGAGATTTCTCTCAAGCGGTAACGATGATAGACGAGATCGACAAAGACGTTCCCTGCCGGCCGAAATCCCACGCCGGCAGTGAAGATTCTGAGATTGCTCAGTTCCGGGTCGGCCGTTTCGCCGTATCTCTTGAATTGCGTAACACCGCCAAACCTGGTTTCATTCGACTGCAAGCCGGTTTGGCGAAAGTTTTTGTTCTTGTTGTCATTGGGGTTGCCGTCACCTGACCCGAATGCATAGGCCAGTGTGAAGCTCGGGTGGATCCGGAGTTCTGGGAACCGATAAGTGCCGCCGACATCGTACGCATAACCCGACAATTTCCGCTTCAACTCGTCCCTGCCGCGCGAAAAACCAAGCTCCGTCCAATAGTTGTATTTGTCCGATGGCGTGCCGTAGGCGCGCACTCCCATGAGCAGGGGCCGTCCGTCCTGCTGCGTGCTATCGTGGCGCTTAATCGCGTAGCCCGCCAATTTGTGGTCTTCGATTCCGCGGTACTCCGTGTACCACATGTAATTGTTAGTTCGGCCTCTCGGTACATTTATGAGCAGGTCCCCGTTCACCCAATCCTCTCGGGACACGCTCGCTTCTGTATGAAAGCTGCCTAACTTGAGCTTGGCTACAAAGGCATCCAGCGCGGCGTCATAGAGCCAAAGCCGCCCGTCCTCGAAATTGCGCCGCCCGATCTGGAACTCGAATGGCGCCGTAACCCTCTTGATGGTCACGTAGGCTTGGTCGACGAGTAGCGAGAGGCGTTTCTTGGCCGCAAGCTTGACCTCCCCGTTCGGAAGAGTTATTTGCTCCGGCTCCCGCACTTCGATCAGCCTCTCCAACGTCAATTCCAGCCTTGTTTCAAGCCAGTCGGTGGGCCGATAGTCGATGAAACCGAACACTGTCGGTGCGAAGATAATGGAATTGTCCCGGAGGCGCTTATCGAGATCCGCGTCTTTGACGTAAGTGACTTCCGAGTCACTGCCGTATGCATACGCATAGGTCAATTCTTTGGGCATCGCCAACGCCCGAGCTTCATCCCTGGTCTGCGGCGTACCCTCACGCGTCCCCCTAGGCAATTCGAATTGCGCCATTTGAAGATTGGGCAATCTAAACGACAGACCGTCCTGGGCGCTCTCGTTGACCGGAAGCTGCAATCCGGTCCCATCGGCCGCACGCTCAAGCTGGGGCTGTAGGACTGCGCCGGCGCCGGCGGATTCTTGGTCGGATGTGATCGCCTCGGGCTGCGAATTACCGCTGTTCGCCCCCGGAGCCGTGCCGGAATCGGTCGCGCCGGCCGCCAGACCCGAACCCAAGGCGAGGGCGAGCGCGGTTAACCATATCCCGGCGGCTTCGCCCTGCGTCATTGTGCCCCCTCACGGCTTTCGTACACGCCAGTGAGCCCGAGATCGGATTGGCGGCCCGCGCCCTTCCCGATGACCAGATAGAGGGCCGGTATCACGAACAACGTGAACAGGGTGGAGGCGATAAGGCCGCCTAGGATGACGAGTGCCGTTGGCTGGATGATCTCGAGACCGGCGCTGCGCCCGAAAACGATAATCGGCAGCAATGCGGCGATGATCGCTGCGGAACTCGCCAGGATGGGTGAGAGCCGTTCGCGTGTTCCGCGCAGGACGAGATCAAGACCAAAGGGCAGGCCTTCCTGCGCCTCGAGACGCTGATAGTGATGGATCAGCAAGACGCCGTTCCGAGCCGCAATGCCCAGCACGGCGAGGAACCCGACCACCGAGCCCAGCGAGACCACGCCGCCGCTGGCCAACGCCCCTAGCACCCCGCCGGCGACGGCCGCCGGGAGCGCCAGGAAAGCGATCAGCGCCAAGCGCCAGCTTCGGAAGCAAGCCTGCAACAGAAGAAGAATCCCGATCAGTGCGGCGGCGGCTACGCCCAGTGTGCGCCGCTCGGCGTCTTCCCGCTCCGCGTATTAACCCAACAGCTCCGGGTGATACTCCAGCGGAAACTGGATTTTCTCGAGTCGCTCTTCGACTTCTTCGGCCACCGAGCCGGGATCACGCCCCGCTACGTTGGCCACTACATCGACGTAAGGCGCGATGCGCTCGTGCCTGATGACCGTCGGAGCCGGCACGATACTCACGTCGGCGACATCGCCCAAACGCGCGTAATGGCGATCTGACTTTTCGACCCACAGATCGCTGAGATTGGTCAAACTTTGGCGCGCTTCGGGTGCACCCCAGACCACCACCTCATTGATCTTCTGCTCCTCGAAAAGATAGCCGACCACGAGCCCGGAGAACACCGTGGACGAAGAGCGCCGGACGTCGCCGGGCTTGATGCTGGCGCGACCCGCCGCATCGAGGTTCACCTTGACCTGTACCTGAGGCTCCTCCACCTGGCCCTCGGCGCGCAGATCGACCAGTCCGGCGACATCGGATAGCGCCTGTCTGACTTCCTCGGCCTTCTGCACCAGAATTTCGCGCTTCTGTCCGTAGATGCGCACGACGATCGCCTTGCTCTCGCCAGTGAGCACTTCGCCGACTTTGTCGCGCAAATAGGTTTGCACGTTGTGATCGACACCTGGGTAGCCGTCGATCGTCTCTCGAATTGCGGCGACCGTCTTGTCGTAGTCCGCTTTGGGATCCATGCTGACCCAGATCTGGCTCGAATTGATCCCCACGACCTGATCCCCCGTCACCGCGCGTCCCAGATGGGCGCCGACGGACCGCACGCCGGGCAACGCTCGCAACTCGCGGCTGACCCGAGACGTGATGCGGTAGGTCTCGGCGTGGGACGTGCCGGGCAGGGTGGACCAATTCACCAGCAGTTCCCTCTCCTTGAGGGAGGGAAGCAACGACTGCCCAAGCAAGGGCCAGATCCCGGCGCTGGCTACCACCGCGAGGCCAGCCACCACGAACACCTTGCGCGGCGCTCCGATGACACGCCGGAGAATCGTAT
>JBKKAO010000536.1:0-3053 GCA_046714645.1 Burkholderiales bacterium
AACTACTACGAATCCATCGGTGTTACCGTCGTCGCCCGCTCTCCGGCCGAGTTGGCGAAACGTATCGCAGAGGCAACGCTGAAATGGCGCGCGGTCGTCAAGCGCGCGGGCATCAAACCTGGATAGAGCAGCATGAGCGAAATAATCGGTTTTGGTCTCACACACTACCCCGGCTTGTACGCGCAGGACGAGGATATGGCGAACTTGTTGCGCCGGACTCTATCGGGCAAGCGAATTCCCGAGCGAGTCAAAGAGCCGCTCAATTGGCCTGCGGAGATGCGCGAGGAGTGGGGTAAGGATGGGGGTACGAAGGCTGCCCATTCGCATCGCGAGCGTTGCTTCGCCGCCTTTCGCTCCGTGCGCGACAAGCTCGATCGCTTCCAGCCTGACTTCGTTTTGATTTTCGGAGATGACCAGTACGAGAACTTCGTCGAAGACATCGTTCCCCCTTTCTGCCTGTACATCCTGGACGAGATGGAATCCCGTCCCTTTGAACCAGAGGATAGCGAATCCGTAGCACCAACAAATATTTGGAAGGAAGGATCCGCCACCGTGTTTCGCCATAGAGGCCATGTCGAAGGGGCCAAGTTCATTGCGAATCGCCTTGGTGACGAAGGCGTACACCTTCCTTACGCATACCGGCTGCGCTACCGCAAAGGACTCGCCCACGCATTCATCAATACGCTGATGTACCTCGACGCTAGCCGAAGAGGCTTCGACTATCCGGTCGTCCCGCTACACGTGAACTGCTATGGAGGCTCTCTGGTGCGCTCGCGCGGCGGCAGATTACCCCAGAGTGAAGCCGGTCTAGAACCCGACCCGCCTGCGCCGTCGGCAGCCGCATGCTTTGACCTTGGGCGCACCATAGCGCGGGTGTTGGCGCCATCTCCGTGGCGAGTGGCACTCATTGCCTCGTCGAGCTGGTCGCACGCGTTTCTTACCCAGAAGAATGACTGGATCTATCCTGACCACGCCAGCGATCGAGCGCGCCTGGAAGAGCTACGAGAAGGCCGCTTTGCCTGTTGGCGCGATCTCGCGCACGAACAACTTGAGGACGCCGGACAACACGAATTACTCAACTGGGTAGCGCTTGCCGGAGCAATGGCGGAATTGGGACACAAAGCGGAGATCATCGATTTCATCGAAACCTATGTCCTGAACTCTAACAAGTGCTTCGCTTTTTTTGACGGCTAATGAGCGTTGCATTTCATGACATGCTGACCAGGTCTTTGACTCGCAGCCCTTGTCTCGTCGGAAAGCTACGCTCGAAGTAAGTCTGCAGACGTTTCTGGAGCGAATCGCTCATGTGTCTAGTTGCATCAAACCGTGTGATATTGTTGGGGCCTCAGGCTTTCTCCGCTTCGAGAATCCAGTTATCTACCTTGGTTGGAATAGCCCGCGTCAGGCGAAAGCCGGCTTCCTCGAATAGAGATCGATATTCGGGCTCCGTGCGCTCGCGCCCGCCCGGTGTGTTGAGCAGCATGACCAAGTCCATGAGCCGGGTAAAGGAAGCGGCGTTACCCTCCGCTAGGACTTTCTCGCATACCAGTAGCTTCGCGTGTGTGGGCATTGCGGCGTGACAGTTACGCAGCAACTGCAGACAGCGCTCATCATCCCAGTCGTGAATAATGTGCTTCATGAAGTAGGCATCGGCCCCCTTGGGTACGCTTTGCAAGAACGTCCCTCCAACCAAGGAACACCGATCTTGCAGTCCCGCCGATTCAACAAAGTCCCTGGCTTTGGCCACCACATGAGGCAGGTCGAATAGGGTTCCCTTCAGATTCGGATGCCGTTCGAGAATGGCGCAAAGGGTGCTCCCATAGCCGCCAGCGATATCGATCAGCGTGCCAATACCCGAAAAGTCATAGGCATCGGTAATTGCGCGATTGATAAGCTCGGAACCACTTACCATCGCTTCGTCGAAGAGTTTCGCCTTCTCGGGATGGTGCGATAAGTAGCTGAATTTTTCCTCCCCAAAAACGTGTTGGAACGCAGGTTCTCCTGTCTGAACGCTATGCAGTAATGCGTGGGTTGCCGACCAATTGAAGTCTGCCCCAAACATCCGCGCCCATGCGCGCATCGATTGCGGCACATCGCTTCGCAGAAGCTCTGACATGGCGTTGTTCGAGAAGCGGCCGCCGCTCTCGGCAAACACGCCAATACTCACTAGCATTCGCATGAGCCGGGAAAGGGTTGGGGCGTGGGCTCCGCTGAGGGTTGCAAGCTCGGCGCAATCCTTGCCGCCCTCCTTGAGATGGTCAGCGAGATCCAATTCAGCGGCGGCTTGTACGGCACGTGCGACAACGTGCCCCAATATGAGGCGGCGTAGATTGATAGCGGCATCGGATAGACCGGGATGTGCATCGGGTTGCGCAACATCGATGAGGTTGGTCATGGTTTCGCCTAGGGACGCCCGGCCAGGCCGCCAAACCGGACCCAGCGTATTCCGTCGAATCGTGCAAGTTGGATTTGCTTCACGGGCATGTAATCCGCCGGGCCGGTGTTGACTCTTATGCCCGGCAGCATCATGGGAAGTTCGAGGTTGGTGATGCTAGCCGCCTGCCGCATGACATTCTCCCGGCTTAGATCGTCCCGGCAGCGCGCCAGAACGTGCACGAGCAATTGTGCGTTGCCGTAGCCCGCCACATTACCCCAATCGTCAGGGTCACCCTCGGGATAGTACTTCTTCATCCAAGCAAGGTAATCCTTCAGTGCGGGATCGTCCCGCCACTGCGGATCGGATGGGTCTTTCGTCGCGAAGGACGATATGATGCCTACCGCTTTTTCCAGCCCCGCGGGCTGAAGGACAGTCTTGATCGCGGAGGACGGGAACCCCACAATGTGCAGCGGTTTCCATCCCATATCGTAGATCTTGCGAATAGACTGCGCCCCGAATTTCGGTGTAGAAAAGTTCAGAAGTACGTCGGCGCCGCTGGCCTTGAGCGTGACGATTTGGGAATCCACGGTGGAGTCTGTCAATTCGTAGGACTGCTCGCTGACAAGCAACTCTTCAGCGCGCGATCCGAGTCCTTCGCGTAGTCCGCGCAGGTAAT
>JBKKAO010000537.1:0-6425 GCA_046714645.1 Burkholderiales bacterium
GATGATGGACTTCGCTCTTTGTAACGGCCACAGCCGTAGGCGGAGATTTGAGTCGAAGGACACCCGCACGCCGGCTGCGCGCGCGTGGGCGATGGCGGCGAAGGCCGTGTCGCAGGCGCTTGGACTAGTGGCTTGAGTGATGCCGGAGGTGTGCAGCACCTTTGACTGCGCGATGAGGTCAAGGGGCAAATGCTCCGGCCGCATGCGGCTGGCGGCCGAGCCCGCGCGAAGGTAGCTGAATTGATGACCCTGGGCCGTGTGGGTGATGAAGTACACCGCCGTGTGCGCTTCGGGATCGGTGGTCACCCCGCTCGCATTGATCCCTTCTTCTTGCCACAGGGTGAGGAATTGCCGACCGAATTCGTCGTTTCCCAAACGGGTGAGGTAGGCCACGCGAGCCCCTTGGCGGGCGGCCGCGATCGCGGCATTCATGGTATCGCCCCCAAATCCTTGCAAATAGCGGCGCTCCTCTCCCGGGAGTTGGCTGAACTCGTAGAGCGGTTCACCCAGGCAGATGATCTCGGGTGGGATGACGAGGGAAGTCACGGAGGACCTGTGAGCATGGATGAACAGGCGAAAATATCGAGTCCAGCCGATTCTCGCCCCGCGCCCACTGCTACGCAAGCGTGATGCCGATCTTGTGTTACCTTTCTGCCATGATGATTCGATTACTTACCCTGGCCTGCGTCCTCGCCGCCATCAACCTCGGCGCATGGGCTCAGGGACCGGTTGCGGACAAGGAGGCTTTTCTGATCGTGGCCGAGACCGGCCAGAACTCGCGCAAGCAAGGCATGGTCAGAACCGGAAAGATCCTATGGAAGTGCTCCAGCCGGC
Source organism: Burkholderiales bacterium (assembly GCA_046714645.1). Classification (GTDB taxonomy): domain Bacteria; phylum Pseudomonadota; class Gammaproteobacteria; order Burkholderiales; family SHXO01; genus SHXO01. The sequence goes on from JBKKAO010000537.1 coordinate 835, forward strand.
GTTGCGTGGCGGCTTCCAAGGATGAGCCAGCCAATGTCGAAGCGTGCCAGGCACTGGCCGAGCTGGTGGGTCCCCTCGTGCGTTTTGGCCGCAGCATTAAACCCATGCCGTCCTACGATCTGGCGCTGTGCAACGTTCGCGCGCAAATCAAGATCGCGCGCATGCAGCAAGAGCGTGAGCGGGTGTTGGCGGGGAGAGCCAACAACAAAACGAGAAGAGCTAAGCCGCCTGCCGCGACCGTGCCAGCGGTGCCTCCCGCGGCGCGAAACCCGGTCGCGCGGCGCAAAGCGGTACCCATGCCGCAAGCCGATCCCGCCATTCCTCCCCGTGTGCCCGCGCTCGCCGAACCGGAACCGGCCATTCCAATGGACGTATCGCCAAGCTTCTCCGTTCGGGTGACGCGTTTGTCCATCCTTGGCAAAGGCGCGCTGCATGAGGGAGTCGCGGCGGCGGCCCCGCCACCGAACACGGGAGTAGCCGTTCGCGTAGAACCCCTGGAGATGGTTGGGTACGGCCGTCTTCGCGAAGTGGTGCGCGGTACTTACCTGACCGTCAAGGTAGAAAAACTAGAGGTCACCGGAAAATAACCTAAGGAGAGTATTTCACCGACATGAAAAAATTGATGGCCTTGCCCATGCTGGTTGCAGCGTTGATGGTCGCAAGCGCAAGCGCGGAAGACTTTTCCTTCAGTGTGCCCTACGAGGCCACCCATCTACCTCCCGAGATCCGGTTCTTGCGAGTAACTTGTAGCGTGTGGCAAGGAGGGACCCCCATCGGATCGGGGCAGTATCGCGTGGGCGTGAGTGGGGGCACTGTGCGAGGCGAAGCCATCGTCACCTTCAGCGCCAATAAAGGGCAAGATCCGCGACGCGCCACACGCTGGACCTGCGGTCTAATTTTTGACGAGGATGAAAAGGGCGAGAAGAGCTTCGCGTTTAGTGACGCGAGCGACAGCTTTCCCACCGTCTCGCGCAACATCACCGCCCAGGGCGACATTCAACGCTAACAATAGGTTTCTCTACCAAGGAGAGCAAGATGGCTGCATATCTCATCGCGGAAATCAACGTGCACAACCCCGCGGGCTATGAGGAGTACCGCACGCTCGTAGGGCCGTCGCTACAGAAATACAACGGCAAGTTTCTGGTGCGAGGGGGAAAGGTGGAGGTGATCGAGGGAAGCTGGAATCCGGCGCGCATCGTCGTGTGCGAGTTCGAGAGTATGGCGAGAGTCCGCGAGTGGTACGACTCCCCCGAGTATGCCAAGGCGAGAGAAGTCGCGCTCAAGAACGCTACCCGAAATGTTATTTTTCTTGAGGGTGCTTGAGCGCTTGAGCGCTTTGTTGTCGCAGGTCCGGGAAAGGGCTACTCAGGCAGCTTCGCGCGCATCGCCTTGTTGAACAGCCGTATTCGCTTCGCGTTCTGACCGAGGTCGCTTCGCCCCACGCGCGACTTGGAGCGTACATCCACGCGGGTACCCGGCTCGGTTTTTCTGATGCGCACCACCATGTCATCCTTGAAGCCGAACAAAACGGACGTATGCACTGCTTCTAGGCGGCCTTCTTTCAAGGACGCGCTCACTAGTTTCAGCTTCATTTCCGCGATCACTTCCTTGGCGGCCTCGAAAGTTCTCTCCTCGCCAGCTCTCGTATGTATGGGGCGTAGGTCCGGGTACGCTGCCTTCTGTTTGAGGGCGTTCTCGGCGGCGGAGTAGGTCAATGGGCGATCGGTAGGGCGGTGAAGGAGAGAGATCACCACGAACTGGGGAGGATCCTCCGTATCCGTGGTGATGTCGTTTATTCGCGGGAGCCTGTTCAAGGTGTGCTGCCATTGCACCGGCACAATGGTGGTCGTGAGACCCACTCCGAAGCCGATGGCCGCCACCATGACCCCGCGTTTATGGCGTCCAAGATTGATGCCCAGGGCCGCCAGCGAGCACAAGGCCGCGATCGCGGAAAGCACGGCAGTCCCGCGAAGGATCATGAACCCGGTGGGGAAATCCCAGAACCCCCACCGGTATCCCAAGCCAGAGAAGACCGCTCCTGCTGCGCAGAATATGGAGGACGATAGACCCAACCATGCCCAATGTTCGCGCGATGCGCTCGGGTTAAGGATTTGCGCCGGGGAATCGTCCATGAGATTTGAGATAGGACGCCGAAACCTTCATCATGGCTTAATAGCCTATCATTTAGCGCGCGCGAAGTCCTCTTTAAGTGCGCAGTGGTGCTTCGGTATAAGAGGGTCCGCGAGACACGCGCTCTGTCTTTCCTTCGTGCTCCCCCTTCGTGCTCTCCCCGTGTCAAGAGAGCTAGAGGTTTAGACTGGTTTCATGACTGGCTATCTCGAACGCATTCTCAACGCTCGCGTCTACGACGTGGCCATTGAATCGCCCCTGGATCTCGCGCCCAATCTGTCCGCACGGCTGGGCAATCGAGTTTGGTTGAAGCGCGAAGACGCACAGCCGGTGTTCTCCTTCAAGCTGCGTGGCGCCTATAACAAGATGGTTCGGCTACTGCCGGAAGCGTTGGCGCGAGGTGTTATCACCGCCTCCGCAGGGAATCACGCGCAAGGGGTCGCGCTGGCCACGCAGACGCTCATGTGCCGCGCGGTGATCGTCATGCCTGTGACCACGCCTGGTATCAAGGTGGAAGCGGTGCGGCGGCGCGGAGCCGAGGTTGTATTGAAGGGCGATTCCTTCGACGAAGCCTACGCCCACGCGCGAGAGTTGGAGGCGAAAGAGCAACTCACTTTCGTCCATCCTTTTGACGACCCCGACGTCATCGCCGGCCAGGGCACCATCGGCATGGAGATTCTGCGCCAACATGGGAAGCCCATCGAGGCCATCTTCACCGCTGTCGGCGGCGGAGGGCTGATTTGCGGCGTGGCGGCTTACGTGAAGCGCTTGCGTCCCGAAACCAAGATCATCGGCGTGGAAGCGCGCGACGCCGATGCCATGTACCAGTCTCTTAAACGGGGCGAACGAGTGCGCCTCCAGCACGTTGGATTGTTCGCTGACGGGGCCGCGGTGAAACAAGTCGGCGAAGAGAACTTCCGCCTTGCTCTCGAACTCGTGGATGAAGTGGTGCGGGTCGATACCGACGAAATCTGTGCCGCCATCAAGGATGTCTTCGAGGACACGCGATCCATACTGGAACCCGCTGGCGCGCTGGCCATCGCCGGATTGAAAGCCTACGCTCAACGTGAGCAGATCAAGGACCGGTCCCTCATCGCCGTGGCCTCGGGCGCCAACACCAACTTCGACCGGTTGCGCTTCGTGGCGGAGCGCGCTGAAGTTGGCGAACAGCGCGAGGCGGTGCTCGCGGTCACCATCCCCGAGAGGCCGGGCAGCTTCAAACAGTTCTGCTCCCTGCTGGGCCCGCGCAGCGTAACCGAGTTCAACTATCGTTACTCGGATCCTAGAGAAGCTCATGTGTTCGTGGGGGTGCAGGTGGCGAACCGGGACGAAACTCAGGTGCTGATCGCATCTCTACGCCAGCACCAGCTGCCTACGCTGGATCTCACCGAGGACGAATTGGCGAAATTGCATCTACGTCACTTAGTGGGCGGGCGCGCGGCCACGCTGGATCACGAACTCATTTACCGCTTTATCTTCCCAGAACGCCCCGGTGCGCTGATGAAGTTTCTCAACAGCATGAGTTCCAACTGGAACATCACGCTATTTCACTACCGCAATCACGGCGCGGATTACGCTCGCGTGTTGGTGGGAATCCAAGTGCCGCCGGATGAAATGAGCGATTTCCGAGACTTCCTCGCGCGATTGGGATACGAGTACAGCGACGAGAGCGGTAATCCCGCCTATCGATTGTTTCTTGGGTAAACCGTTGGGTGGACCGACGATCTAAGGTTACCGATGCGCGCCACTCTCCCGCCCGGGAATTCCGAACTCGCGATGGCACACTTCGGCGAGGGTGGCGATGCCCTCGCGAATGACCTGCTCGGAGGGGTGTGCGAAGCAGATGCGCGTGCGCACTTTGCCTCCTGACGCGCCGGTCATCCACTCAGCGCCAGGGTTGATGGCCACGCCCGCGCGGGAGGCGAGTTGCGCCAGGTGCGTGGTATCAACGGGGCTCGGCAGCGTCACCCACAGAAAAATCCCGCCCGCGGGATCCTCGAACTGGGCTTCGGAGCCAAAATGCGTACGCAGCGCATCCATCAGCGCCTGCGCTTTACGCCGCAGTGTTTTTCTTAGGGCGGCGACATGACTCTCGAAATGCTCGCTGCAATACTCGGCCAGAATCATTTGTTCCAAGGCGCCGGAACCGCCATCGTTCTTGATGGCGAGAATGCGGCTCATGATGGGCCAGCTTGCCACCAGATAGCCAATGCGAAGGGCAGGAGCGATGGACTTGGAAAACGAACCGATGTGAATCACGCCATCGTCACGGGCCATGGCGTACAGGGCGGGAGGCCGCTTGCCGTCCCACACTAGATCGGAATAGCACTCATCCTCGAAGACCGGAACACCGTAGGTTTCGGCAAGCGCCAGCAGCCGCCGGCGCCGCTCTTCGGGCATCACCGTGGCGGTGGGATTTTGCACCGTGGGGATGGTATAGATGTACTTGGGACGGATGCCCCGCCCCGTAAGGCTGGCAAGCACGGTCGCAAGCGCATCGGTATCGACACCCTCCTTGTTCACGGGAACGCCTACAACGTTGGCGCCCAGACGGTTCAAGCGCGTGAGGGTTCCGGCATAGGTCATCTCCTCCACGATGACCGTATCTCCCGTGCCGACAAGCACTTGATTCACGAGATCTAAGCCTTGCAACGATCCCGACGTGATCAACACTTCATCCGGTGTGCACGTCACGCCTGCGTCCTTTGAGAGCTTGCGCACAATGAATTCGCGCAGCGGCCGGTATCCCAAGGGCCCGCTTTGCAGGCCATATGTCGAGAGCGTTTTTCCCTCGCGGTTCAATACGCGAGCCGCCGCGGAAATCAGATCCGCGACCGGAATGCTGTCCGCATCATTGTGGCCGCCGACAAAGTTGTATCTCGGAAAGCCGGTCCACTTCATTGCTGCTGGCGGCAAGCCGGGGCGAAGTAATGCGGAGTAATCGAATGTGCCGAGAGTCACGATACGTCCTAGCGCTTAGTGGAAAACCCGGCCCGCGTCGACCGCTATGGTCTGCCCTGTAATGCTATCGGTTTGGCATAGGGTGACAACTTGATGGGCCACATCGTCCTTGTCCGCCGCGCGCTTGAGGATAGCACCCTCGCGTGCTCGTTGCCGGTAAGCCGGATCGAGATTATTGGTGGCGCGGGTGTCCTCTAAATATCCGGGTGCAACGCAATTCACCAGAATCTTGGGCGCCAGGCCCACGGCCATGCAACGCGTGAGATGAATAAGGCCGGCCTTGGATACGGCGTAGGGAATAGAAGACCCCGAAGGCGCCAATCCGGCGATGGATGAGATGTTGACGATGCGTCCCGCGCCGTTTTGCCGCAGCGCCGGGGCGAAGTGCTTGATGCACAGCATGGGACCGGTGAGGTTGACCGACAGGATCTTCTCCCATTCATCGAGTGTCATAGAGTCGAGGTCATTGAAAGGGATCCACTTGTTGTAGGCTGCGTCGT
>JBKKAO010000538.1:0-3648 GCA_046714645.1 Burkholderiales bacterium
CGCCAGGCAGCAACCCTTCTTCATGGGCGAGACCTTTGAACACCACCTGATCCGCACGCAATTGCGCGAAGCTCACGGCGGCGACTTCTCCGGAATCGGTGGTGGCGTAGAGCGGCAACTGAGGTTCTTCCAGGCGCTCAACCCGCCAGGCCGAGCTGGATGCCTTGCCCGTCTTGTAGTCGAGAATCACCCGGCGGCCGTCGCCCAGAGTATCGATACGGTCGACGCGAACCTTCAGCCGCAATCCGCCCACACTAACCAGACGCGCCTCTTCGCAGGCCGCAACGCTGAACGGAGCACGCTTTTTCTCCTCCACGAAAAAATCCTTGAGTAACGCAAGCAATCGCCGCCTCTCGATGGTTTCAAAGGCGGGCGTTACTCCTCCGGGATGACGAGCGAGCGCTAGGCCGCGATCCACGCACTGGGCCAGGGTTCGCCCTAGCGTTTCATCGTCTAAGGCCAGCAACGCGGTTTGGGACGGCACCTCGGAGTAGAAGAAGGCGAGCACGCGGTGCAAGAGTGCACCACGCTCTCGCGCGTCCAATCCTAATCGTCCGGCTTCCAGCGGATAGGCTCCCAGGCGATGGATGGCAAAGGCGCGAAAGGGACAAGCCGCTTGGTTCTGCAAGACTGCTGCCCCCCCTACCGCTTCGTAACCGGGGGATAAGGCTGGAGCGGTCTCGCCGGCCACCTCTTCCAGTGCCAGGGCGCTGCGTATGGCGCACGCGTAACTCATCCATGGAGGAAGCGACTCGTCTTGCGCGGCGCCCACGTTCGCCAGCAAGCGGCTGGGACGGCGCACGAGATCATCGTCTTGAAGCGCGCAGCTATAGGTCAGCGTGCGCACTGAGGTCTGCCACAAATTCATCATGCGTTGCGCGAATCTTATCTCCCAGGAGGCCGTGGCATGCGGCATATCGCGAGCGCGTTGCACGGAGACCGGCAATAGCGGATTGGGCCGTGGCGTCAAAGGCCACACCTCGTCGTGCAATCCCATCACGAACAGGTGATCGAATTCAATCCCCGCGGATTCCAAGATGCCGAGTATTTGCACCGGTTCATGCTGCGATTCGGATTGAAAAAGCGTCTCGGTGAGCATTCTTGAGAGCCAGGGAAGTGCGTCACCGAAGTTCTGCGTCCCTTCCACCGCATCGAGCCATGACAAGCTATGCATCACCTCGCGAAATTTCTGAACAACCTGGTATTCCTCGCTGCTGAGCCCGCGCTCCCCAGGCCACCCAAGCAATGAGAGCAAAGAAAGAAACCCATCGATCCACGCAGAAGGGAGTTGGCGCTTGCGCCGCAAGACTACGGCCGCAGAGAGCCACTGCGACAGCTTTTGCATCAAGATTGCGCACCTACCACCGGACCGGTTGTTCATGCCGGCGACAACCTCGTAGAGCCGCTCTGGGGTCAGCGAGAGGCTTCCCCGCTTTCGCAACTCCGCGTCCAGTAATGCCCGGTCGCCGAGCTCGTACTGCGCAGCGGTGAGGAAGGGACTGAGCAATAACGCCCCCATTTCCTGCAATGAAAGCTCGTTCCCCGCCATGCGAAGAATGCTCACGGCCGCGCGCACCGGCGCGTAGTGGCTCAAGGGCACTCCGAGCGAAAAGTTGTAGCATCGCGCGGAGGTGGAATTGGATTGAAGAACGCGGCCCGGCTCCAGAACATCGTCAAAGATGCGCATCAACCGAGCTCTCTCCGAGGCCAGGTCGGGTACGACCACACCGATCCGGCTATCCGGCTCAATTTCCAGGATGGCGCGAACCCTGCGCGCGACATCGGTTATTTCCTCTTCGGGTGTCCGGTAAGCGCGGCGGCAGCATTGCGCGGGGGTCTGCGCGGGCGCCGAATGTTCGACGGCTTGTCCGCATGCTCGATATTGATCGAGGAGCTCTCGTTCCTGTGCCGTCAGCGCATCGAAGGCATATAACACTAAGGGCTTAGCATCCGATAACGCCCTGCCTTTCAACCGCGCAGCCAAAACGTCCGCAAGCCTCGCGCGCGATACCCAAGCGCGGTCACGGCATTGCGTTTCGAACGCTATCGCCCAATCACGATAAGCCAGAGCATCATCGGAGAGCGCATGCGTGCGCGCGGAAAAATCCACCCCCCAAGCGTTCTGCAAGACCCATGCTTCGCGCGCCAGGCGCGCCATCGCACTTGCGTCGAGCAATGCGTGAGCGTGGGCGGATTGACTCACGATCCGCCTCCACAACGCCAACTCTTGTATGGGCGCCATCAAAGTCACGCCGGAATCCCACCCGCCATCCCGAGCGTAGCTGCGTTCAAGCCACGCGCTCCAAGGCAACACCTCAGCGGCGGTCCAGGCTCTTTTGCCCGCTTGGAGTTGCGCCCGATCGAAACTCTCTTTGATGTGACGCGAAAGGCGCTGGTTGGGTGTTACAACCGTGGCGCCGCCAGAGAGTTTGTCATGAAGACCGGCAGTCATACCGCCCAGAAAATAGGGCCGCCCTGCGGCCCTATCGATAACCTCGTGAACCAAAGTACCTCAACGCTCAAGCAAGGCCCGCTTGTCTTTCGTCTTCGCCCATTCATCCGCATCGGGAGGACCGTCCTTCTTCTCCACAATGGTCTTCCAATCTTTAGCAAGCTCGGCATTGAGCGCAATGAACTCCCGTTGGTCCAGCGGGACATCGTCCTCCGCGAAGATCGCCTCCACGGGACATTCCGCCACACACAAGGTGCAGTCGATGCATTCATCCGGATCGATCACCAGCATATTGGGACCCTCTCGGAAGCAATCCACTGGACATACATCCACGCAATCGGTGTACTTGCACTTGATGCAACTCTCGGTGACAACGTAGGTCATCCGTTTTCTTCCTTAGCTGGCTGTTTGGAACAATGGGTAGGGGAACGTCTTGCCGAAAAGAGGGGAAATGATAACAGAGGGCACTTTTCGGGCAGCCGGACGATCGCCCCGCGGCACCGAGCGGACTTGGGGTTCTCGCGCGTGAGCGCCTTGTTCGAGCCGCAACGGCGCCCAACGTCGTCACCGGAGCCCCTTCCCTCTCAACCTGAATTTAGTTTAGGATACGCGCTCAGTTCTCCCCTAGCCTGCCCAATCCGGCGCCCAGGCCAAACCCCAGAAAGTCCTCCCTTGAAAAGGTTCCTTAATGAGTGAGCACATACACTATTTAACCGACGATTCGTTCGAACCCGAAGTTCTGCAGTCTTCCGTCCCCGTTTTGGTGGACTACTGGGCTGAATGGTGCGGACCGTGCAAGATGATTGCCCCGATACTCGACGAAGTCGCAAAAGAATATGCCGGACGGCTAAAGGTTGCGAAGCTTAATGTCGATGAGAACCAGCAGACCCCTCCGAAGTATCAGATCCGTGGGATTCCCACGCTGATGATTTTTAAGAACGGCAGTCTGGAAGCCACCAAGGTCGGGGCGCTCTCCAAATCCCAACTCACCGCCTTTATTGACAGCAATATCTAAAGCCTATAGTCTCGCACCCCTGTCTCGGGCTGTGCCTGCCCCTCCTCTCAAGGCACCCCCGAAACCGCGATGACACCCCTCATCTCCCGTCTGGTATTTCTCTCTTTATTCTTCCCTAGTCCCTTCGTCCCTTCCTCCCTTCCTCCCTTCCTCCCCTAGGTCCTAGCACCGCATACCCTTC
>JBKKAO010000539.1:0-4587 GCA_046714645.1 Burkholderiales bacterium
TTGGCGACGGTCTTGGCGGTGCCGCCGGTGTCTTGGATGGTGAAGAACCGCAGTTTCGAGTGTTCCTTAAGACCGTGCGCTTGAACGATCCCGCCGATTTGGTTGGCTTCGCAACCCAGGCCGACAAGGAGGACGCCGGAGAAGTTCGGATGGCGGGCATAGCCGGCCAACGTGCGGCGTAGAAGCGCGATCCCTTCCCCCATGGGATCGATCGCACAGCCGCCGCCATGTGTAAGCGCGACGACGCCGTCGACATTGGGATAGTCGGCCAGCGCCTCCGGATGAATATCGCGCCGAAAATGATCGGCGATCCCGCGGGCAACCGTGGCCGAGCAGTTCACGCTGGTGAGGATACCGATGTAGTTGCGGGTGGCGACGCGTCCGTCCGGCCGCACGATCCCCATGAACGTCGCGGGGTTGGGGACATACTGCGTCGGCTTGGCGTCCACCGAGAACGCGTAGTCCCGCTCGAACTCGGTCATCGCCACATTGTGGGTATGCACATGCTGACCCGGTTGGATGTCCTGCTTGGCGATGCCGATGATCTGGTTGTAGCGATGCACCGGCTGGCCGGACGCAATGCGTTTCGCCTCGACCTTGTGGCCGGGTGGAATCAGGCCCGCCACGACGATGTTCTCTTCTGGGATCCGGGTTCCGGAGATGAGCTGGTGCCGCGCGATCACGACGTCGTCTTCGGGATGCAATCGGATGACCGGATTGGGAGCCTGCATGCCCTGCTCCTCCACTACTGTCGTCTTTTCCTCATATGCATGCATCTGTATTCCTCTTCACGTGGCGTGCAACACAATGGGCGAAACTACCCAGCCAAGCAAAATAGCGAGCTGCGGCGCACCAGGGAACCGCCATACCGCAACCCCAACGAATGCTCTCAAGCGAATTCGCCGACGAACTTGCCGTCCTCGAGAATCATCTCCTCGTCGAGATGAATGGTCGGCTGGCTGATCAAACCATCCAAGTGAATCTTCGCTTGCACCGTGCCCCCGGGAAGAGTCGCATTGCTTCCGGTGCTGACGTGGGTCCAGCCGAACACCCGCTCACCCTCGAAGCTTGGGTCTTCGCCGAGCAGCGCCGCCCCCGGATTGGTTCCGATCCCCCAAGCGGCGAACTTGTAGGCGTTATCGTCGTCCAGCGATGCGAGAAGTTGCTTGAGGCGCGCCGCATCCGTCTCGCCTTGGATCTTGGTCAACCGACCATCTGCGAACGTCAGGGTCACCGGCCCGGAAACTCGGCCGATCTGGGTAATAGCGCCGTCGACCACGGCGGTACCGGCGGCGTTTCCTTTTTGGGGAACACTCAGGAACAGCCCGGGCGGAAAGGCATCCAAGTCGCCTGCTTTCTGCACCATCCCGTCCAGAGTGGCTACCGGATGCCCCAACTCGTATCGCATGTCGGTTCCGAGCGCGGTCGTGACGCGAGCGGTTCTCGCTCGAGCGACACGCTCCGCCACGCGATTGGTCAGGCTCGCGAGGCGAACCATGTCGACCGACATCGTGCGCAAGAATCCGTCTTCAGTAACTCCCGGCATCGAAATGACCCGTGCGCCGGCCTTCTGCGCCTGCACCCTGGCCGAAGAGTGCGTGAGCGAGTACGTGGTGTAGAGAAAAACGAAATCCGCCGCCTGCATTGCAGCCAGGACAGAGGCCGGCGGCTCCTGCGGCGTGCTCCGGCGCGCCGGGATGACGACGAGCACGCCCTCGGCGTCCGCAGCGAGTGCGGCGCCAATCAGGGAATGCGCAACGCTCTGATCGCGCATCGTATCCGTGATGACCAACACACGCTCCCCCGCACGAACCGACGCGCACTTCTCGAGTGCCACACGTGCGCAACGTTGCAGCTCTACCTTTTCATAAATGGTCTTTCCTCCGTTCGGCTGGGCAACTCATCCGGGAAACGGGACCACCCGCTGCCGCTGCTGACCGAGTTTCTCGATTCCCAGGCTCATGACGTCGCCGGGTTTCAGAAAGCGCGGCGGCTTCATCCCCATCCCCACGCCCGGGGGCGTACCGGTCGTGATGATGTCGCCGGGAAGGAGTGTCATGCACTCGCTCAGGTAGCTCACCAGGGTCGCGCAGTTGAAGATCATCGTGCGCGTGTTCCCCGTTTGCATGCGCTCGCCGTTCACATCCAGCCACATAGAGAGATTCTGCGGGTCGCCCACTTCCTCGCTGGTGACGAGGTAAGGGCCGACTGGCCCGAACGTGTCGAAACTCTTGCCCTTATCCCATTGGCCGCCACGCTCCAACTGATAATTCCGCTCGGAGACATCGTTAACGACGCAGTAGCCCGCCACATACCGGAGCGCTTGCGCGGGGCTCACATACTGCGCTTTGGTTCCGATCACGATCCCGATCTCCACCTCCCAGTCCATCTTGGTGGAGTGCTTGGGCTTGATCACGTCGTCATCGGGACCCGACAAACAGGAGGGGGCTTTCATGAACACCACCGGTTCGGTCGGAATCGGCATATTCGACTCTTTGGCGTGGTCGGAATAGTTCAGGCAGATGGCGACAAACTTGCTCACCCCACTTAGAGGAACCCCTAGACGGGGTTTGCCCGCGACTGCGGGTAGCGACTCGAGTTTCAGTCCCGCCAGTCTTTCAAGACCCGCCGGCGCAATCGCGTTGCCGTCGATGTCGGCGACTACGCTAGACAGGTCGCGGATGGCACTTTCCGAGTCGAGCAACCCCGGCCTTTCCTGTCCGATAGGGCCGTAACGCAGTAGCTTCATTGCTTCACCCCGCTTTTGAATTCTCGCGCCGCTCGCGCCGTCCTGCCCTCGAGCGGATAGGGATTTCAAACGGCCTTTCTCGCGAAGCCTCAATCTATCGCCTATGCGGCGAGAAGTCAATCACACGAGTGTTGCGGGGTGCGATTTAAACTGATGTGGAGTTAAGCTAGACGCACCCAAACCCTGTGGAAGGAGCGAGGAAATGGCTACCACGTTACTGAGCGATGAAGAACTGGTGAGAAGGCTGGGGAGGCACCCGCAACTGCGCAATCGAATGGAGTCGTTGTTGCGGGCGGTGGAAGACGAAGCTGGCGATTTAAGACAGGCGGACGCAGCCGAACTGCGACTCGTAGATGAGATACGCCGTATGGGGCACGAAGCGTTGCAGGCGTGGGCGGCTGGGCAAGTAGAGAAGACCTCGCAGGAGATCGGCCAAGAGGGCGGGGTCTGGAGCGAAGGTAAAAAAAACTGCGCTGGCATACAACGTTTGGCGACATTGCGGTAGAAGAGCCGCAATATCGCAAGGACAGCAAGCGGATTCGTGCTTTTGCGCAAAGCGCCAAGGTCACTCACCGGGGCTGCTCAAGACCCTTGCAGCGCGCGGTCAGCGACTTTGGGGCCGATGTGCCGTTCGCCCAAGCGATGGACAAGCTGGTGGAGCACTACGGGGTGGTGCTGGCCGAGAGCACCATACGGCGCATCACGGAGGGACATGCACAAGCGATATTTGAGGCGGTGGAACTCGATGAAGTATGGCCCACGCAAACCGGGCATGAAGATCTGGTTGCCCAGATGGACGGAGGCATGGTGCCAACGGTAGAGCCCGATGCTGCGCAACACGACAAACGCAAGGGCAAGAAGCGGGTGTGGAAAGAGGCCAAAATTTGTTTGGCACACGCCAAGGGGAGCAAGACGCTTAGTTTCGGCGGGACGCTACAAGGCGATGCCCTGACCGCGGGTCAACATCTGTTTGCTTGTGCCAGAGCGGCCGGCTTTGGCACGAACAGCCGAATTCACGCCGTAGGAGACGGCGCCCCATGGATCGCCGATCAGGTGGAACAACAATTTGGAACGCAGGGCAGCTACTTAATCGACTTTTTTCATGTGTGCGAATACCTGAGTGCGGCAGCCAAAGCCCTCAGCCCAAGCGCGCAGGAGTGCAAGATCTGGATGGAGGATCACAAAGAACGCCTCAAGACCGGGCGCGCCCAAGAGGTCATCCAAGCGCTCAAAGCCCATCTTGAAGCGCCCAGCGTCGCCGAGATTGACGCGCCCGTGCGCCAGTGCCACCGGTATCTGTCCCATCGGGTGCATCAAATCGACTATCAGCATGCGCTGGCCAATAATTTGCCGATTGCTTCGGGCGAGATTGAGAGCGCACACCGCTACGTGGCTCAAAAGCGCTTGAAGCTTCCAGGGGCATGGTGGCTAGCCGCAAACGCCGATCACATGCTGGCCTTGCGGCTCAACCGGTTCAACAAGCGCTGGGATCAATACTGGACCCAAGGACGTTAAAGCTTGCTGCCTGATCCCCCACCACATCACTTTGAATCGCACCCGCTCAATGCGCGCTGCCTTGACTTCCGCAACAATTTCCTCATCGCTCATTGGGGCGATGTCCGCCGCGCGCACGCGCTCGGCGAGGGCCAGAAGCTTACGCCCCGCCTCACGCCGCATGGCCTCCTCCAACAACCGCGCAAGGGCGCTGTCGGAGAGCAACCCGGCATTCTTAGCACGCCGGGCTAACTCATCGAGGAGTCTCACCACCACTTCTGTCATCACCCATCGCTCCTCATATCGCCCATTTCGGTCATCCTTCGAAATCGATCGTGTTAGAC
>JBKKAO010000540.1:0-16596 GCA_046714645.1 Burkholderiales bacterium
CACCACCGCTGCGCTGATGACGAGCCAGATCATGAGATCTGGCTTTCTCGAATCACGCATAGATTCTTGCTTCTCCCGTTCCGTATAGATTCGACACGCAACGCCCGCAAATCTCTGGATAAGCGGCGTGCGCCCCCACATCGGTGCGGTAATGCCAGCAGCGCACACACTTGGGATGGCTGCTGCGTGTGGCATCGATGCGAACCTCATCGCCTGGAACTTCCTCGACGCGGGCGGCTGAGGTCAGCAACACCAATCTTAAGTCGTCCCCGCAGGAATATAGAACACCAAAGTACGATGGCCCCACACCCAACACCACCTGCGCCGCCAAGGATGATCCAATATCGCCCTTGACACGCAGGCGCTCCAGTTCTTTTTGCACCTCCGCGCGAATCTCGCGAATTCGCGCCCAACGCTCCTTTAACACCTCGCCGTTGGCTACCTTGGGTAGTGCATAGTAGGTTTGGAGAAATATGCCCTCCTCACCCTTTGCAAAGTAGCCCCAAGCTTCGTGCGCGGTAAAGCTCAGGACCGGCGCGAACATTCGCAGCAGGCTCTGGGTCATGTGATAGAGCCCTGTTTGCGCGGAGCGGCGCGCGGTGCTGGCCGCACCACAGGTATAGAGCCGGTCTTTGAGAATATCCAAGTAGAAGGAACCCAGGAAATCGGAGCAGAAGCTGTGCAACTTCTGGCTGGCGTAATGGAACTCGTAACGTTCGTAGTCCTTGGCAATCTCGCTTTGCAACTCCGTCGTCATGACCAAAGCGTAGCGATCGATTTCGATCATGGCCGGTACATCCACGGCATGCGCCTCGAAATCGAAATCGGACAGATTGGCCAGCAAGAAGCGCAAGGTGTTACGAATGCGGCGGTAGGACTCGACCACGCGCTTCAAAATCTCCTGCGAGATGGACATCTCGCCCGAATAGTCGGAGGAGGCCACCCAGAATCTGAGAACTTCGGCGCCCAGGCTATCGGAGACTTGCTGGGGTGCGTTGACATTGCCGATAGACTTGCTCATCTTGCGTCCCTGGGCATCCACCACGAAGCCGTGGGTCAGCAACTGCCCGTACGGCGCCCGGCCATCGATGGCGCAGCCGGTGAGGAGCGATGCCTGAAACCACCCACGATGCTGGTCCGAGCCTTCCAGATAAAGGTCGGCGGGCTTGTCGAGTCCTTCCCTGCGCTCCAATACGCTCACGTGAGTGGTTCCGGAATCGAACCATACATCGAGCGTATCGGGTACCTTTTCGTAGACTTCCGCATCAGTGCCCATTAGTTCTGACGCATTGAGTTTGAACCACGCTTCGATGCCCTCTTGTTCGACGCTCTTTTCTACGGCTTCCATCAGCTCTTGCGTGCGCGGGTGTAGCTGCCCGTCGTCTTTACGAACGAAGAGCGCCATGGGTACGCCCCAATTGCGCTGGCGGGAAACGCACCAGTCGGGCCGGTTCTTGATCATCGCATCCAGGCGCGCGCGCCCCCATGCGGGGAAGAATTCGGTGGCCTCCACGGCCTTGCTCGCGAGTTCTCTCAAGACCGGCGCGCTACCCGATGTGGAATCCATCCCGATGAACCACTGCCGCGTGGCGCGAAAGATAATGGGGGTCTTGTGCCGCCAGCAGTGCGGATAGTTGTGCTGAAGCTGGGTGCCGTGAAGCAGGCGTTTGCGTTCTTCGATGGCTGCGATCACCGTGGCGTTGGCATCCCACACCAGCTGCCCGCCCACTAGGGGTTCCCTGGCCCGGAAGCGCCCGTCGCCGTCCACGGGATTGTCCACCGGCAGACCGTATTTCAGCCCCACAACGTAATCCTCCAGACCATGGGCGGGCGCGGTGTGAACCAATCCCGTGCCCGCATCCAGGGTGACGTGATCGCCCAGGATGATGGGCACCGTACGTTCGTGGAAAGGATGCTGGAGCACGATGGCTTCGATGGCGTTTCCCTTGAAAGTGGCCACTACTTGATGCCCTTCCGCCAATCCATAGCGCGCTAGGCAAGCATCGCGTAGCCCATCCGCGAGAATCAGTAGCCCCCGCGAGGTCCGCACCAAGTTGTAGTCCAGCTCGGGATGCAGCGTAACCGCTTGATTGGCGGGCAGCGTCCAGGGCGTGGTGGTCCAAATCACCGCGAACACCGGATCGTAGATATGGGTGAAGGTCAGCGCCTTGGCCAGTCCTTTCACATCCGCCACGGGGAAAGCCACATCGATAGCGGGCGAGGTCGTGTCTTCGTGCTCCACTTCCGCCTCCGCCAGCGCGGAGCGGCAATCGATACACCAATGCACCGGCTTGGCGCCTTGGTAGAGATAACCGCGAGCTTGGATGCGTGCGAGCGCCCGAATGATGTCGGCTTCGGTCTTGAACTCCATGGTGCGATAGGGATTGTCCCACTCGCCGAATACGCCTAGCCGAATGAAATCCTTGCGCTGGCGTTCGATCTGAGCCATGGCATATTCGCGGCAGAGCCTGCGAAACTCGGCAGCGGGAATTTTCTTGCCGTGCGCTTTCTCCACCTGATGTTCGATTGGCAGCCCATGGCAATCCCATCCGGGCACGTAGGGCGCGTCAAATCCCGCCAGAGTCTTGCTCTTGACGACCATGTCCTTCAGGATCTTGTTGATGGCATGGCCGATATGAATATCGCCATTGGCATAGGGCGGGCCGTCATGCAACACGAACTTGGGCCGCCCCTTGAAGGCCTGCCGAATCTGCTCGTAGACCTTGTTGTCTTGCCATTCCTTCACCCACAGCGGTTCGCGCTTGGCCAAGTCCCCTCGCATGGGAAAAGGGGTGTCGGGGAGGTTCAGTGTGTTTTTATAGTCGATCATCTTATTCCGAGTGCATCTTTCTAACGCGTCGCGAAGTATTGCTTGGCCTGTTCAACGTCGAGGGCGATTTGGCGGGTCAAGCCAGCGAGCTCGGCATACTTTTCTTCATCTCTCAATTTCTTCAGGAATCGCACACGAACGTGTCTTCCGTAGATCTGCTGTTTGAAATCGAACAGATGCACTTCCAGCACAGGCACTCCTGAGTCGTCCACCGTAGGACGCATGCCCACACTGGCCACACCGGGCCGTGGACGCGCTTCAAGACCCTCCACTTCCACCACGAAAATTCCCAGCACCGGCGGGCGATTGTGCTTCATTTGCACATTCGCCGTCGGAAATCCCAAGGTTCTACCGAGTTGTTCACCGTGCACGACGCGCCCGCTCATGCTGTAGGGGCGCCCCAGTAGCCGGGCGGCCGTGCCTAAATCGCTTTTTGCCAAGGCCTGGCGCACCTGGGTGCTAGATACCCGCTCACCCTCGACGGCCAGGGTGGGCATACGCTCTACACCAAAACCTTTTGCAAGACCGGCCGCGCGCAGCACGTCGTAGTCTCCGAGCCGCCGCGCGCCGAACCGAAAATCGTCCCCAATCATCACCCATTTCGCCTGCAATTGCGTGAGCAGTATCTGCTCGATGAATTGAGCGGCACTGCGCCGCGCGAAATCGAAGTTGAAGCGGCAAATATGGACTTGCTCCGCTCCCGCATCGCGCAGCAATTCCAACTTCTCACGCAACGACGTCAACCGGGTCGGCGCCTTGTCCGGTGCGAAGAATTCCGTGGGATGCGGCTCGAAGGTCACGACGCAAAGCCGCAGGCCGCGCGCGCGGGCTTGCGTCCTCAACTGCGACAACACGGCCTGGTGCCCGCGATGCACGCCATCGAAGTTGCCGATAGTCACCGCGCTCGCACTTTGGGCGGCGGCGGAGGAATTTCGAGTGACCAACATTCGACTGGAGTCCATCAGGTTCGGCTTCACAAGGGCGGGGAATTCTATCAGGCGTGCTTGCCGCATCTTGTTCAGATCGTGCGCCGCGCGAAATCTCGCGCCCTAATCCCCACCGCCCACAAGGTGGCAAAGTAGACCACCACGCCTAACCCAATCATCCAGGCAAGGTGCAATACCCTCTGCGATTTAGTGCCGCTGAGCCAGAGCTGTGTATCGCCCGAGGCAAACCACAATACGCCGCCCAGGACTACCAATCCCGTGAATAACTTGAGAGAGAACTTTCCCCAGCCCGGATCGGGTTGATACACGCGATGCTGGCGCAACTTGTGGTACAGGAGGAGTGCGTTGAGGCAAGCACCTAGGCCAATGGCCAAGGCCAAACCGACGTGGCGCAGCGGATAAATGAGGCTCAAATTGAGGACTAGAGTTGCCAGCAGAGTCACGATGCCGATCTTGACCGGGGTCTTGATATTTTGCTTGGCATAAAAACCTGGGGCCAACACCTTAACCAGCACCAGCCCAAGCAGGCCAAGGCTATAGGCCATGAGCGCCTGGGCGGTCATGGCGACATCATTCGCGCTAAAAGCCCCGTGATAGAACAACACCGAGACCAGAGGCGTCGCAAGAAGCGCGAGCGCCAGGGCGCAAGGCAGTGTCAGCAGCAAAGTGACCCGAATTCCCCAATCCAAAAGCCTGGAAAACTCCGCCGGATCGCCCTTCGAGTGATTCCTCGACAAGCTGGGCAGCAAGATGGTCCCCACGGCCACGCCCAGCACTCCGGTGGGAAACTCCATCAACCGATCGGCATAGTAGAGCCAGGACACGCTGCCGGTGATCAAGAAGGACGCAAACACCATATTGATCACCAGACTGATCTGTCCGATGGACACGCCAAAGATGGCCGGACCCATCAACTTCAAGACTCGCCAGACTCCTGGGTCCCTCAGGTTGAGGCGGGGCCTGGGCAACATTCCCAGCTTTTTCAAGTAGGGCAATTGAAAACCCAGTTGCAGCAGCCCCCCCACGAACACCGCCCAGGCCAACGCCTTCACCGGCGGGTCGAAGTAAGGCACGAACCATAGGGTAAAAGCGATAAATGAGAAATTCAGCAGGGTCGGCGTAAAGGCCGGAATGGCGAATTTGCTATAGGAATTCAGAATTCCACCCGCCAAGGAGGTGAGCGAGATGAACAAGATGTAAGGAAAGGTGATCCGCAGCAATTCGACGGTCAGTTGAAACTTGCCTGGACTTTGATGGAACCCAGGCGCGGTTGCGAGGATGATGAAAGGTGCCGCCAAAATGCC
Source organism: Burkholderiales bacterium (assembly GCA_046714645.1). Lineage (GTDB taxonomy): Bacteria > Pseudomonadota > Gammaproteobacteria > Burkholderiales > SHXO01 > SHXO01. Next base: position 5,082 of record JBKKAO010000540.1, read on the forward strand.
CGCAAGCGTTACGATCATCAGCACCAAACCCAGCAAGGCGGTCACGTGGTCCACCAATTCCTTGGTCTGAGCTTCCCCCCGTTTAGTCTTGTACTCAGCCAGAATGGGAACAAAAGCTTGAGAAAAGGCCCCTTCGCCAAATATGCGGCGCTAAAGGTTGGGGAGCTTGAAGGCCACGAAGAAGGCATCGGTGTAGAGCCCGGCCCCAAAGGTACGGGCGATCAACACGTCCCGGACAAACCCGAACACGCGGGATATCATGGTCATGCCGCTGACCGTAAGCAGGGCTTTGAGCAGATTCACTGGATGGCGGTCAGGGTCGCAGGAGAGTGGGAATCAGCCGGCGGGAGGGGCGCCGCATGTTAACTGATCGGCACCCAGCCAGGGGCTCTCCGATGGGGGTTTCAGGGGACTTTTATCTTGCGAAGGGTAAGACAAGTGATTAAGATGCCGCGTTTTTTCGGTTTCGGACTACTAGGTCCCAATCTCTCCTAAGGATGGAATATGGCAAATTCGGCTCAGGCGCGAAAACGCGCCCGGCAATCAGAAAAGCAGCGGCAGCACAACGCGGCGCTTAAATCCGAGATGCGCACCGCAATCAAGAAAGTGCGCAAGCTTATCGTGACGGGTGACAAGGCGGGTGCGCAGGCTGCACTGAATGCTTCCGTTAGCATTATCGACTCCGCCGCCAGTAAGCGGATCGCGCACCGCAACACCGCATCCCGTAACAAGAGCCGTCTCTCTGCTGCCATCAAGGCCTTGGCCTAATGATCCTCGCGGCCGAATCGGTCCGATTCGGTGACTCTCACTTATGCAATGCTGGCTGGGGCTTTCTCCAGAACATCCTCGGGGCGCGGCTGGCAGCGCCCCGGGCGAACCTTGAGTTCGTTGTCGCGCGCAAAACCCATCAGAAAGTCGAAGGCGGCCGGTTCGAGGTCTCTCAACTGAGTATCGATCACTACAGATCTCACCCCCTGGCAGAAGATGGGTTGCAAGAGCGGCGAGTAATTGATGCGCTGGTCCTCACCGAATACGGCGATGACGCCGCATAGGCGCTCCGCCCAGTCGCTCGGCCGGAATACTCCGCCTGACTCGGTGGCTCCGATTATTACCATCTCCTTCGGCTGATCAGCCATAGTACTTGCTCTCGGCTCGATGAATCGGCCGCTGACTCTCGTAAGTGCAGGACCGCGTCATAGGCTTGGGTCTCGCGCTCAGTTTTGCCCCTTCTAACGTCACCCGTTCCAATGGCATTCCCACCTCGCTCCTAGCCATGCGCAAACCCACCAGCCGCATCTTGGTCATCAACGACGAAACTCTGGTCTTGCGGGAGTTCGTCAAGGGACTGAATTCCGCCGCGAAAAGCCTGGACAATCCTCTTGGTATCGCCTTCGCCGGCGTTACCACCGCCCAGGACGCGCTGAAAACCATCGAGGAAGATGGCGATCTTCAAGCCGTGATCGTGGACGACGTGTTGTACACCATGCGTCATGATGGGGGTAACTCTCGTGTCTTGCAGATGTCCGCCTTGGAGTTGGTGCAAAAGATCACGCGCTTCCGCCCGGAGTTAGATGTATACATTCTTATCGCGCAGGAACAAGAAGACGAAGTCGTCGATGCGCTGTTTAACGAGGCGGTCGACGGCTACTTCTACCGGGAAGAACGCGACTACCGAGGTATCTATCGGATCTTGAACGCCCAACTTCAGGAAAAAGCGCGTACCCCGTTCTACGATCAACTCAAGAACTACGTCCTGATGGCCAAAGACGCCTGGCACACGCCGGGCCACTCCTCGGGCGACTCCCTGAGGGATAGCCCCTGGGTCAGCGATTTTTACGAGTTCATGGGCGAACACGTGTTCGACGCGGACCTCTCGGTGTCCGTGCCCATGTTGGACTCCCTCATGGAACCCACTGGGGTGATCTTGGAGGCCCAAAAGATCGCCGCCAAGGCCTTCGGCGCCCGCCGCACCTTCTTCGCCACCAACGGCACCTCCACGGGCAACAAAGTGATTTTCCAGACCCTAATCGCTCCGGGCGAAAAGTTGCTACTGGACCGCAATTGCCACAAGTCGGTGCACCACGGCGTCGTACTCTCCGGCGCCCATCCGGTCTATCTGGATTCGTCGCTGAACAAGAAGTACGGAATCTTCGGCCCCATCCCCAAGAAGACCCTCATCAAGGCCATCGAGGAGCACTCCGACGCCGAAGCCATGGTGCTCACCTCCTGCACCTACGACGGCTTCCGCTACGACCTGGAGCCCATCATCAAGGCCGCTCACGCCAAGGGAATCAAGGTGGTGATCGACGAGGCCTGGTATGGCTTCGCGCGTTTTCACCCGGCCTTCCGGCCCACGGCGCTGGAATCTGGCGCGGACTACGCCACCCAAAGCACTCATAAGATTCTCTCCGCCTTCTCCCAGGCGAGCATGATCCATGTGAACGACCCGGACTTCAATGAACACATCTTCCGGGAAAACTTCAACATGCACACTTCCACCAGCCCGCAATACAGCATGATCGCGAGCCTGGACGTGGCGCGCAAACAAGCTACTACCGAGGGCTACAAGCTCCTGCGCAGAACCTTGCAACTGTCCCGCGAACTGCGCGCCCAGATCAATTCCACGGGCGTGTTTCGGGTACTCGAGCTGGAGGACTTGTTACCGGAGGAAGTGCGCGAGGACAATGTCCAGCTCGATCCCACCAAGGTCACCGTGGACATCTCGGAATGCGGGTACACCGTGGAGGAACTCCAGCACGAGTTGTTCGAGCTCTACAACATCCAAGTCGAAAAATCGACCTTCAATACTATTTCCTTGCTGTTGACCATCGGCACCACGCGCAGCAAGGTTTCGCGCCTCTACGACGCCCTGATGCGCATCGCCCGTGAAGGCCGGTCCGCCCGGAGGCTCTACAAATCGCCGGAGATCCCCCGCTTCACCCAGTTACGTTACCTGCCGCGCGACGCCTTCTACTGCGGCGGCCAGTTGGTTTCTATCTTCGATGAGCAAGATCGCATCAATCCAGTCCTTAACAACCGCGTAGCGGCCGATCAGTTGGTCCCCTACCCACCCGGAATTCCCGTATTGGTCCCGGGCCAGGTGATTACGCAAGAAATTGCTAATTACTTAGCGGGACTGCTGCGTAGCCACCGGCGCGTGGAGCTACACGGCGTGGTCTATGATGGCTACCTACCCTGCGTCCGGGTTCTGAGTCCCCACGACGAGAAGGGCCTGAAGAAACTCAAAACCTAGGCCCGTGGTAAGCTTCCCGCCTACTGAATAAGACAGCATTTGCACTCGCCACGGCGGCCGCGGTCGCCGTGTATTTTTTTGTACTAAGGCAATCCTCGCTCGCAGATTTGTATGGCCCCGGTAAAGCATTTTCTTCAGTTCAAGGATTTGAGCCGCGCTGAAATCGAGTATCTGTTCGCCCGTGCACGCATCCTCAAGACGCGGCATCGCAGCGGGACGCTCTACCAGCCCCTCAAGGGAAAAACCCTGGCGATGATCTTCGAAAAGAACTCAACCCGTACCCGGGTCGCCTTCGCAGCCGGGATGTCGCAACTGGGCGGTAGCGCCCTCTACCTAAATTCGCGGGATACGCAGCTGGGCCGCGGCGAACCCATCGAAGACGTGGCGCAAGTGATGTCCCGGATGGTGGACTTGGTCATGATCCGCACTTACGAACAACATATCATTGAACGTTTCGCTAGCCACTCCAAGGTGCCGGTCATCAACGGACTCACCAATGAATACCATCCCTGCCAAACCCTAGCGGACGTATTCACCTACCTCGAACACCGAGGGTCCATCGAAGGCGCAACGGTGGCTTGGATAGGCGATGCCAACAACGTGTGCAACAGTTGGGTGCAAGCCGCGCAAATGCTCGGCTTCCAGCTTCGCATCGCGGGTCCGGCGGAGTTTGCACCCAAGCTCGATCTTGGACATACCGCCTGCGCCCAGTACTATCTGGAGGCCGAGGACGCCGTGCGCGGAGCGGATTTGGTGACCACCGATGTGTGGACGAGCATGGGTTTCGAGGACCAAATGGACAAGCGCAAAGCCGCCTTTAGCCCTTACCAAGTCACGCCAGAGTTGATGCGAGGCGCCAAACCCGATGCGCTATTCATGCACTGCCTACCCGCCCATCGCGGAGAGGAGGTCAGCGCCGAGGTCATGGAAGGCCCCCACAGCGTCGTATGGGACGAGGCAGAAAACCGTTTGCATACGCAAAAAGCGCTGATGGAGTACCTGTTACTCGGCAAGGTGGAGTCGTAAATGGAAAGTATCGTTACTATTGTTCAGCACTCGTCGCCCTGGAGGTTGCCCATGAATTACCGTTCTACCTTGGTATCCGCCACGCTGTCTTTATTGGCAATACTCACCCCCGCCTTCGCGGATGAAATCAACTGGATTGCCGACGATAAGGGATGCAAAGTCGCCAATCCCTACCCCCAGCCCAAGGAGTCCATTACCTGGACCGGGCGTTGCGAGGAGGGATTCGCGGAGGGCGAAGGCGTTCTGCAATGGTTCGAGGATGGAAAGCCGGCGGTGAGCTATGAAGGCCATCTCAGCAAAGGCTGGGCAAGCGGGCAAGGCGTGCTCAAGAGCGCCAATGGCACCACCTATAAGGGCGAGTGGAAAGACAGCCGCGAGAACGGCGAGGGACGCCTAGACTGGCCGGACGGCAGTTGGTACGAGGGTCAATGGCGCGACGGCAAGCCCAACGGCTATGGCCAATATCGCAGCCCCGAGGGCCGCATCCTCACAGGCAAGTTCGTCGATGGCCAGTTCGAGCCCGGCGATCACGAGGAAGAGAACCTGCCCCCTGGCCAGGACAAGACCTGATTCATAAGGAGACCTGAAACATCAATGAGCGCAAAGAGCGACGTCAAGAAGGTGGTATTGGCCTATTCAGGCGGCCTCGATACCTCGGTCATATTGAAGTGGCTGCAGGACGTCTATGGCTGCGAGATCGTGACCTTCACCGCCGACATCGGCCAAGGGGGGGAACTGGAGGCGGCCCGCGCCAAAGCCAAGAAGTTCGGCGTTAACGAGATCTACATCGAGGATCTCAAGGAAGAGTTCGTGCGGGACTTCGTATTCCCCATGTTCCGCTGCAACGCCGTGTACGAAGGCGAGTATCTACTGGGCACCTCCATCGCCCGTCCGCTCATCGCTAAACGCCAGATCGAGATCGCCCGCAAAGTCAAGGCCGGCGCCGTCTCCCATGGCGCTACCGGCAAGGGCAATGACCAGGTGCGCTTTGAATTGGGCTATTACGCCCTACAACCCAACATCCGCGTCATCGCACCTTGGCGTGAGTGGGATCTCACCTCCCGCGAAAAGCTCATCCAATACGCCGATAAGCACGGCATCCCCGTTGAGGGCAAGAAACGTAAAGGCGGTGCGCCCTACTACATGGACGCCAACCTGCTTCACGTCTCCTACGAAGGCGGCATTCTGGAGGATCCCAACTTCGAACCGGAAGAATCCATGTGGCGCATCACCGTGTCGCCTGAGAAAGCCCCCGTTCGCCCGGAGTACGTGGAACTGAACTACGCGAAAGGCGACATCGTCGCGGTCAACGGCAAGAAGATGACTCCGGCCAAGGTACTGGCCGAACTCAACCGCCTCGGCGCTAAGCACGGCGTCGGACGCTTGGATGTCGTCGAGAACCGTTACGTGGGCATGAAATCCCGCGGTTGCTACGAAACCCCTGGGGGCACGATCATGTTGCGCGCCCACCGCGCCATGGAATCCATATGTATGGACCGCGAGGTGTTGGCACTGAAAGACGACCTCATGCCGCGCTACGCCCGCCTGATATATAACGGTTATTGGTGGAGTCCTGAGCGCCGTGCCTTACAGCACCTCATCGACCATACCCAGCAACACGTGAACGGCACCGTGCGGATCAAGCTTTATAAAGGCACCGTCATGAGCGTGGGCCGGGCCTCCAAGTCAGACTCCCTGTTTGATCCCGCCATCTCCACCTTCGAGGAGGACCAGGGCGCCTACAACCAGGCCGACGCGGCGGGCTTCATCAAGTTGAACGCGCTTCGCATGCGTATCGCGGCGAAGGCCAAACGCTCAAAGTAAAGGATATGAGTACCGTCGTCGTCGTACGCAAAGCGGGCACGGGAGCGATCTGCGCCGACACCCTGACCAAATGGGGGACGGTGAAGGAGACCGCCGGCTACGTTCTCAACCACGAGAAGATCATTCAAATCGGCGATACCCACATCGGCATCACGGGACCTGCCACCTTCAAGCTCATCTTGCGCGACTACTTCTCCGAGACCGGAAACGACGCTCGCTTGGACAACGCCACCAACATCTTTCGCGCCTGGAACCGGCTGCACCGCGCGCTGAAGGACCGCTACTTTCTCATGGGGGAGGAGGACAAGGAGGACGCCCTGGAGTCCTCTCGCATCGATGTGCTCATGCTCAACAAACACGGCATCTTCGGTGTAGCCGCTCATCGTACCGTCCAGGAATTTTCCCGCTTCTATTCTTTCGGCAGCGGCGCCGACTACGCCTTGGGTTCCATGTACTCGCTCTACGACGACCCGGCCCTGTCCGCGGAGGATATCGCCCGTCGCGCCATACAAACAGCAGCGGAGTTCGACGATAGTACGGGACTACCCATCCAGTGCCACACGGTTAAACTCGCGGTGAACTAGCTGTGAGCCCATCGAATTGCGGAGGATCTACCATGCCCAGCTTCGATATCGCTTCGGAAGTAAATGAGGTCGAACTACGCAACGCGCTCGATCAAGCCAACAAAGAAATCTCCACGCGTTTTGACTTCAAAGGCTCGGACGCTCGTATCGAGCACAAGGAACACGTCCTCACCCTATTCGCCGATGACGACTTCAAGCTGGAGCAGGTCTACGATGTACTTCTAGGCAAGATGGCCAAGCGCGGCGTCGATGTGCGCCACTTAGAGCGCGGGAAAGTTGAGAAAGTCTCCGGCGACAAGGTGAAGCAAGAGGTCACCGTTAAGGTCGGTGTCGATCAGGAACTCGGGAAGAAGCTCGCGCGCCTCATCAAGGACAGCAAACTCAAAGCACAACCGTCCATCCAAGGTGACGTCGTGCGAGTCTCAAGCGCAAAGAAGGACACTCTACAAGATGCCATACAACTGGTCCGCAAGACCATCACCGGCGTCCCGCTGCAGTTCAAGAACTTCAGAGACTAGCCGGCTGGTCCAAAGCCGGGTGTTATGCTAGGAAGGCGTTCTAAGGCAGCCAATGTACTCAATTCGGATCAGGTAGCGCAGATGAGCTCCGCCAGCGCGCCAGCCGGCAACCCCTACTGGATACGCAAATATCGCACGTAAAACGCAATCGCCTCCTCGTAATGCTTGACGGCGATTCGCTCATCGCGGCCATGAAAACGCGCGACGTCCTGCGCTTCCACGCGCACGGGGATGAACCGGTAAATGTTCGCGGCAATATCCCGGTAGTGGCGCGAATCGGTGCTGCCCAACACCAGAGAGGGTGCCACGATGGCGTCGGGAAAGGTCTCGCGAATGCTGCGATGGAGGGCATCGAACGCTTCCCCCTCGGTAGCGGACACAGGCGACGGTTCGCTGGTGATGTCGCCTTTCACCGCGATTTTCACTCGAGGCTCGGCCACGATTTTGCGCGCACTCGAGGTCACTTGATCCACCGTTGTACCTTCCAAGAGCCGGAAATTGATCACCGCGGAGACGCGGCGGGGCAAGATGTTTTCTTTGTCGCTTCCTTGCAGCATGGTCGGAGCGATGGTGGTGCGCAGCATGGCATCCCCAGGGGGACGCTGACTCATCTGGTGCTTGACTAGAGCTTCGAACAACCACAGATTGCTGAGCACCAATCGTTGCACTAGCGGCAACTCGGGCGCCAGCCAATGCAGTTGAGCCCTGACGGCGCTGGTCAGCATGCCGTCATTGCGCATGCTGGCCACCTTCTGCAAGGCACGCGCGAGAATCTCGACGTTGGTCAGCACCGCCGGCATGGACGCATGCCCGCCCTCGCCTTCCACGCTCAGTTCCAGGGTGAGATAACCCTTCTCGGCGATGCCGATGAGTGCTACCGGCTGCGACACGTTGGGAAGAATCTTGACCGCCACCACCGATCCTTCGTCGAGGACGGCATGCAGCTTCACGCCTTGGGCCTTGAGCTTTTCCGCGATGGCGCCATTTCCCGCTTGACCTCCCACCTCCTCATCGTGGCCAAAGGCAAAGTAGACGGTGCGGCGAGGCGCGAAGCCTTGCTTCACCAAGAGTTCGGCGGCTTCCAGCATGGCGCCCAAGGAGCCCTTCGCATCCAAGGCACCGCGTCCCCATAGGTATCCTTCGGCGATGTCACCTGAAATAGGTGCGTGCTTCCAGACCCCGCCCTCCTCGCCCGGTACCACATCCAGATGAGCCATCAGCAGAATAGGGGCTAAGGACGCATCCGTTCCGGACCAGCGATACAACACACTGCCATTGATCTCTTCTCTCGACAGCACCCGGTGCGCTTCGGGATAAGTCTGTCTAAGGTATCCTCGCAAGGCCTCGAACGCCCCGCCGTCGATGCGCGCGGGGTCTTGGAAAGATACGCTCGGAAAACGAAGCAACTGCGCAAGCCGCTCTGCCGCCGCCTCCACTTTCACGACAACGGGGACCGTTGACGTGACTTGGATTTGTTTGCTGGGATGCCGCCAGAGATTGGCGAAGAGCACGATGGCCAACGCCAGCGCGGCCGCGCCCATCACGAATGCGATGCGGCGCGCCAGATTACGTTTGGGTGGGGATTTCTTGAGAATATTGCTATTGAGTTGAAGCCGAAACCGCTTTCACGCGCGCGGCATCGCTTTGCGAAGCGCGAGGCACGCGCGCGGCGGGCTCGATCACTTGGATGAATAACTCACCCGGTTTGATCATGCCAAGCTTGGAACGCGCTCGTTCCTCGATGGCCTCGTAGCCTTGCTTGAGATCGCGCACTTCGGCGTTCAACGTAGCATTGCGAGCGCGAAGCTTATGGTTGATCTCGCGCTGAGCCTCGACGCCTTGATTGATCTCCCATACCCGAAGCCAACCGCCCTTGCCAAACCACAGCGGCGATTGGATGGCCGCGATGAGAACCATTAGTAGGAGTGCCAGCAGTTTCATCAGCGGATATTGTAGTAGGCCGCCATCCCAGAGTAGGCCGCGCAATCCCCCAACTCCTCTTCGATGCGAAGAAGCTGGTTGTATTTCGCCGTGCGGTCCGAGCGAGACAGCGACCCGGTCTTGATCTGCATGGCATTGGTGGCCACCGCGATATCGGCGATCACCGTATCTTCCGTTTCCCCGGACCGGTGCGATATCACCGCGGTGTAGCGCGCACGCTTGGCCATCTCCACGGCCGCGAGGGTTTCGGACAAGGTACCGATTTGATTGATCTTCACCAGAATGGAATTGGCGATTCCTTTTTCGATGCCTTGCTTGAGGATCTTGGTGTTGGTGACGAAAAGATCATCCCCCACCAACTGCACGCGCTTGCCGAGTTTTTGAGTCAGCATTGCCCAACCGTCCCAGTCTGTCTCGCCCATGCCGTCCTCGATGCTGATGATGGGATATTTAACGGCAAGGTTCGCGAGATAGTCGGTGAATTGTGCAGAAGTAAGTGAAGCCTTTTCCGATTCCAGTTCGTATTTTCCGTTCTTGTGGAACTCGGAACTGGCGCAATCCAAGGCGAGCGCGATCTGGTCACCGGCTTTGAATCCGGCCAAACCGATGGCTTCCACCAGCAGTTGGCAAGCCGCTTCGTTACTGGGGAGGTTGGGAGCGAAGCCACCTTCATCACCCACGGCTGTGGACATTTTCTTGGAGTGCAGCACCTTCTTCAAGGTGTGGAACACCTCCACGCCCCAGCGCAAGGCTTCGCGAAAGGTCGGCGCACCCACGGGGATGATCATGAACTCCTGAATGTCTAGGCTGTTGTCGGCGTGGGCGTCACCGTTGATCACATTCATCATGGGCACGGGCAGCTCGATAGCGCCCGCGCCGCCTAGGTAGCGATACAGCGGTAACCCGGATTCTTCCGCCGCCGCCTTCGCCACCGCGAGCGATACGGCGAGGGTGGCGTTGGCTCCCAGGCGCGACTTGTTCTCGGTGCCGTCGAGTTCGATCAAAGTCTTATCGATGAGCGTTTGCTCCTCGGCGTCCAAACCGATGATGGCTTCGCATACTTCGGTATTGATATTCTCCACCGCCTTCAGCACGCCCTTGCCCAGGTAGCGGCCCTTGTCGCCATCACGCAATTCGATGGCTTCCTTCTGCCCCGTGGAGGCCCCGGAGGGCACCGCCGCCCGGCCCATGGCGCCCGATTCGAGCAACACGTCGGCCTCCACCGTGGGGTTTCCGCGGGAATCCAGAATCTCGCGTGCGACAACATCGACGATTGAACTCATGTTCTTCCTTTACGCCTCATTTACGTTTGAGCCAGCAAACGATTCTCGGCAAAAGCGCGGCGTTTGACGGCGGAGTCCAGTTCCACCAGGGTTTCCAACAGCTCACCCATGAGATGCAAGGGCCAGGCATTGGGGCCATCGGATAGCGCCTTGCTGGGATCCGGATGGGTTTCCATGAACAAGCCCGCGATGCCGGCCGCCATGGCCGCTCGCGCCAGCGCCGGCACGAACTCACGCTGCCCACCGCTCGCATCTCCCCGCCCGCCCGGTAACTGCACCGAGTGCGTGGCGTCGAACACCACGGGACAGCCGGTCTCGCGCATCACCACCAGCGAGCGCATATCGGAAACCAAATTGTTGTAACCGAAAGAAAAGCCACGCTCGCACACCATGACATTGTCCGCGCCGCTGGCTTCCTTTGCCTTGGCGACGACGTTCTTCATCTCCCAAGGCGAAAGGAATTGTCCCTTCTTGATATTGACCGGACGGCCCGCCGACGCGCTAGCACGGATGAAATCCGTTTGCCGGCATAGAAAGGCAGGCGTTTGCAGCACGTCCACGACCGCCGCAACGGGCTCGATCTCATCGATGTCGTGGATGTCGGTCAACACCGGCAAACCTATCTCTCGCTTGACGTCCGCCAAAATGGCCAGCCCCTTCTCCATGCCCAGTCCGCGAAAAGACTTACTCGAGCTGCGATTGGCTTTATCGTAGGAGGACTTGTAGATGAAGGGAATGCGTAGCTTGGCGCACAACTCCTTTAACCGCCCCGCCGTATCCATGGCCATCTCGCGAGATTCGATCACGCAGGTCCCGGCGATCAGAAAGAAAGGCTGATCGACTCCCGCTTCGAAGTGGCAAAGCTTCATCTAGTAGCGCAAAGGCAGGATCACGCCCTCATCTCTGCGCGAGGGCGATCAAGATCAACGGGTACCACCTTGTTCTTCGAACCATGAGCCAACGCCGCGCGGATGAATGCGGTGAACAAGGGATGCCCCTTGCGCGGCGTGGAAGTAAATTCGGGATGAAATTGGCAACCGACAAACCATGGATGACCGGGCAGCTCAATCATCTCGCACAACTCCT
>JBKKAO010000541.1:0-4366 GCA_046714645.1 Burkholderiales bacterium
GGCAAGGCGCGTGCATCATGAAGCGCATCGCCCTCTATGCAGCATCCGCAATTGCTATTGCCGCCCTCGTCTCGTGCTCTGCCTCGAACCCCTACTTCGATGCGTCGAAGCCCCACCACACCGAGAAGGGCTTCCGCAACAACTACCCGCACGACCCAAAGGGCAGCTTCTGGGCCTGGCAGTGGGAGCGGATCCGCAACGGCATGCCGAAGAAGCCGGCGGAGGGCTACCGCTTCGAAGTGGTAAACCAGAAGCTTGCGCAGCTCGCGAATCCGAGCGTGACGTGGATCGGGCACGCAACGGTGTTGCTACGGGTGGGCGGGCTCAACATTCTGACCGATCCGCAATTCTCGGAGCGCGCGTCTCCGCTTTCATTCGCGGGCCCCAAGCGCGTCGTACCGCCGGCCATCCCGCTCTCCGAACTGCCGCGTATCGACGCGGTGCTGATCTCGCACAATCACTACGACCATCTCAACGCACCAACCGTCGTCGCGCTCGCAAAGCAGCCCGGCGGTCCGCCCGTGTTCTACGCTGGGCTGGGTCTCAAGCTGTGGTTCGCACAGCTCGGCATTGAAACCGTAGTCGAGATGGATTGGTGGGAGCAGCGCACGCACTCGGGTACGATCATCCGCTTCGTGCCAGTCCAGCACTGGAGCTCGCGAACGCCCTTCGATGGCAGCCGTACGCTATGGGGCGGCTTTGTCGTGGAGCATCCAGAACTTCGCTTCTTCTTCGCCGGCGATACCGGCTACTCGAAGGACTTCGCCGACATCGCGGCGCGCGTCGGTCCCATCGACCTGGCAGCCATCCCTATCGGCGCCTACGAGCCGCGCTGGTTCATGCGCATCTTCCACGTGGATCCCGACGAAGCAGTGCAGATCCACCTCGACCTCAAGGCCAGACATTCCATGGCGATTCACTGGGGAACGTTCGACGATCTCACCGACGAGTCGCTCTACGAGCCGCCGGTGCGCCTAGCGCAAGCCCTGAAGTCGCGCAACCTCGCGGCAGAGGCGTTCTGGGTGATGAAGCACGGCGAAACGCGCGCGATCGAGGGTAGGGGTTCGAAGCCCTAGATTGAAGGACCTGATCCAAAAGGTTGAGTTGGCAAGGTACGCCGGACTTTGGTACGAATTCGCGCGGACTCCCAATAAGCATCAGGACAGCACGCCCAGGCGCGACGGCCGGACCTCTGCGGCCACGCCCCGCCTACCTTCAGTCGCTGCAAGTGTCTCTACGCGACGAACTGGTGCTGCTCGCCGTCGATGAGGTCGATTGCTTCCTCGCAGCGGATAAGTACACGCTCGCACTGAATGGCGAGAGAGAATCGGTGCTACGCATGCCGCTCAAGGATTTAGAAGCATCTCTCGACCCGGAGAAATTCTGGCGGGTGCATCGCAACGCCATCGTCCGCGTCGCCGCCATCGCGCGCGTGAAGAACGACTTGCGCGGTAAACCATGTCCTCGAGTTGAAGCAGGGAAAGCGCACCGTCACGGTTGGCCGCAGCTACCCCACCGCTTCCATCAGATGTAACGGCCGTTCGGTGCGAAGTTCTACTACTACCCCGGCCGGTGGGAGGCAAACGCGTCGCAGACAACGCTGGTCAACGAGAAGAAGTGGAACTCGCTGCCTCCGGCCTACCAATCCGCGCTGGCTTCGGCTTGCGGGGAAGCGTGCCCTGGATCATGGCTAAGTACGAAGCGCAAAATCCGGCGGCGCCGCGCCGCCTGCTAGCCACGGGTACACAGCTTCGTCCTTTTCCAAGAGCGATCATGGAGGTTTGAGTCGATTCTCTGCAGACATATTCCGGGGCCAGGCCCGCTCATCGGCGGTGCATTAGCCCTAGAACAAGAAGTACCGCTGCGCCATGGGCAGCACCTTGGCGGGTTCGCAAGCCAGCAATTGCCCGTCGGCGCGCACTTGGTAATTTTCCGGATTAACTTCTATTTTGGGCGTGGCGTCGTTCCACTTGAGATCTTTTTTGGAAAGATTGCGCGTGTTCTTCACCGCTACCGTGCGCTTGCGCAGGCCTAGTTGATCCGCGATTCCCGCGGATTGCGCCGCCCCCGATACAAAAGTGACTGAGGTGTTTCTACGCGCGCCAGCAAAGGCGCCGAACATAGGGCGGTAGTGAACGGGCTGCGGGGTCGGGATGGATGCGTTGGGATCGCCCATGGCGGCCGCGGCGATCATGCCGCCTTTTATCACGAGAGAAGGTTTAACGCCGAAGAAGGCGGGCCGCCATAGCACCATGTCAGCGAGCTTGCCGACTTCGACGGAGCCTACCTCATGAGACACCCCATGAGTAATGGCGGGATTGATGGTGTACTTGGCGACGTAGCGCTTCACGCGAAAATTGTCGTTGCCATCATCGTCCTCGGCCAAGGGACCGCGTTGAACGCGCATTTTGTGCGCCGTTTGCCAAGTGCGCAGGATCACTTCCCCCACGCGCCCCATGGCTTGCGAGTCGGAGGACATCATGCTGAAGGCGCCAAGGTCGTGCAGAATGTCCTCGGCGGCGATGGTCTCGCGCCGTATGCGAGATTCGGCAAAGGCCACGTCCTCGGCGATACCGGGATCCAAGTGGTGGCACACCATCAGCATGTCGAGATGCTCATCCACCGTGTTGACCGTGAAAGGCCGCGTCGGATTGGTGGACGAGGGCAACACGTTTAACTCACCGCATACCCGAATAATGTCGGGGGCGTGTCCGCCACCCGCACCTTCGGTATGGTAGGTATGAATGACGCGGCCCTTGAACGCCTCGATGGTTTTTTCCACGAAGCCCGACTCGTTCAATGTGTCCGTATGGATGGCCACTTGAACATCCATTTCATCGGCGACGTTCAAACAGTTATCAATGGCCGCCGGCGTCGTGCCCCAATCTTCGTGGAGCTTAAGACCGATGGCCCCCGCCGCCACCTGTTCCGCGAGCGGTTTCGGTAAACTGGCGTTGCCCTTACCCAGAAAGCCCAGATTCATTGGGAAGGCTTCCGCGGCTTGCAGCATGCGATGCAGGTTCCAAGGTCCGGGCGTGCAGGTGGTCGCATTCGTGCCCGTGGCGGGGCCGGTTCCACCGCCGATCATGGTGGTCACGCCGGACATGAGTGCCTCTTCGATCTGCTGCGGACAGATGAAATGGATGTGAGTATCGAGTCCGCCCGCCGTGACGATGGAACCTTCCCCCGCGATGATCTCGGTGGCAGCGCCAATCACGATCTGGACCCCTGGCTGGATGTCTGGATTGCCCGCCTTACCGATACCGCTAATGCGTCCCTCCTTGATGCCGATGTCGGCTTTGACGATACCCCAATAGTCAAGAATGAGCGCGTTGGTAATCACCACATCGGCCACCTCGGCGGCGAGGCGCTGGCTTTGGCCCATGCCGTCTCGAATGACTTTGCCGCCACCGAACTTGACTTCCTCGCCGTAGATAGTGAAGTCCTTTTCCACTTCAATCCAAAGGTCCGTATCGGCCAAGCGGACTCGGTCTCCCGTGGTGGGTCCGAACATCTCTGCATAGGCGGAGCGCAGGATCTTGGTGGTCATTTAAGCTTCCCCATCACTTTTCCCTGAAAGCCGAATACTTGGCGATCGCCCGCTAACTCCACCAGTTCAACGCTACGCGCTTGACCCGGCTCGAAGCGCACGGCCGTGCCCGCCGCGATATTGAGACGAAAGCCATAGGCTTTGTCACGATCGAAATGCAGGGCTTCGTTCGTCTCAAAGAAGTGGTAGTGAGATCCTACTTGGACGGGCCGGTCACCCGAATTCGTCACCATGACACTAACGGTCTTGCGTCCGGCGTTCAATTCGATCTCCCCGGGCTTCGCGCGCACCTCGCCTGGAATCATGCTCTATCTCTCTACTATGGAATGGGATGGTGGACGGTGACCAGCTTGGTACCATCCGGGAAAGTGGCTTCGACCTGAATCTCAGGGATCAGCTCCGCCACCCCCTCCATGACGTCCTCTCGCGAGAGAAGGGTGGCGCCATGAGCCATGAGATGGGCGACGCTCTTGCCATCCCGCGCACCCTCCATGATGGCCGCGCTGATCAATGCGACGGCCTCGGGATAATTGAGTTTTAGCCCGCGCGCCCGGCGCCGTTCGGCCAAAAGAGAGGCCGTGAAGATGAGCAGCTTGTCTTTTTCTCTCGGAGTGAGGTCCATAATGCACGCCGCGTTGGGCGGTGAGAATTAATCATGGACGCCATTCTGCGTGATACGCGCGTTCAAGACAACGCGGTGGACCATCCAAACGACAAAAAGCCTCTGCTTGATAGGACACTCCTATCGAGCAGAGGCTTGGAGAGGCTTGAATTGTCTAGCTAGGCGGTGCCGTTGTCAGCGACTTCGTGGGCTCG
>JBKKAO010000542.1:0-3301 GCA_046714645.1 Burkholderiales bacterium
CGCAATGGCTGAGGCGCTGCGCGGTGCCCTGCAGCAGCAGGTCGCCGTTGGCGTGTCCCAGGGTATCGTTGATGCGCTTGAAGTGGTCGAGGTCGAGGAATAACGCCGCCACATGCCTGCACTCGCGCTTGGCGTGCTGTATTGCCTGGGACAGTTGCGCCGTGAACAGCATGCGGTTAGGCAATGCGGTGAGCGCATCGTGGAAGGCAAGCTGGCGGATCTCTTCTTCGGTGCGCTTGCGCTCCGTGACGTCCTCGAAGGACAGCACAATCCGCTGGGTGTTGTGGAGAGGGTCGTCAATGCCCCGGGCGTTGAGGAGCATGCTGCGCCGGCCCAAGGGCGGGAATTCGTCCTCGACCGGGAAATTTTCCACGCCGGTGTTCTGGGGCAGGATTTCCTCCAGCAAGGAGCGCAACCGGGGAATATCGAATTGGCGCTTGCCCAAATCGAACAGGGATTTGCCTACTGTCTCGGCAGGTGCGACGCCAAAGACGCGATGGTAGGACCGGTTGGCGCTTTCGATGCGCAGTTGGGCGTCGAGCACGATCAGCGGTTCGCGCATGTTCTCGAGGATGTTCTCGGCGTAATCGCGGGCATTAGCGATGACTTGCTCGCTGCGTTTGAGCGCGTCGATATCGACCAGTACCAGCACCGCGCCATCCACCTTGTTATCGAGGGTGAAGTAGGGGCGCCCGCGCAGCGAATACCAGCAACCCTGGGTGTCCCGCACCTCGCACTCGCGCTCGCGCACGCTGGCGATGACTTCGGCGATGAAACTCCCCAGTTCGGGCGGGTCGCCGGTGCGGCCGGTTTCCGGAAAAACGAAAGGGTGCCGGATGTTGTTGATGGGCCGTCCTACGTCGCTGGCTAGTAGCCCGAACTGTTTTTTGGCCTGCGCGCTGAAGCGGCGAATGCTCAGATCGCGCCCGAGCAACACGATGGCGAGGTGGGTCGAGCTCTCGAGATTGATCAAATCGCCGTTGAGCCGGTTAAGCTCGGCGTTATGACGGGCCATCTCCTCATTGACGGTGGTCAGCTCTTCGTTGGCGGACTCCAGCTCTTCTTTTGAGGTTTCCAGTTCTTCATTGATGCTCTGCAACTCTTCGTTGGCGGACTGAGCTTCTTCGTTGGCCGCCTGTAATTCCTCGTTGGCCGCTTCGTGCTGCTCTTGGATGGATTGAAGATAGTCGCGGGTCTCAGTGAGCTCGGTTTCGAGCTCGGCGATGCGGCGGGAGTCTCCCTTCATGCTCGCGCGGGCGGTCTTGAACCCGCCGCGAGGTACGATTGCGTTCGGGGCCGCAGGGGCGTGCGCTGCTTTCTCCGCCTCCTCGAACGAAACCAAGAAACAGCGCTCCCGCAAATTCGTCAGCGGAATGACGTCCAAATTCACCGTCCGGGCCTCGCCATTTTGTGTTAAGCGCACGTTTTCCTTGCGCGCGGATTTGTTGTCCTTCTTCGCTTGGTTGATCACGGCGCGCAGCGGCAGCATCAAACCCTCACGTGCCATCTTCAGCACGTCGAAGCTCGCCTTGCCGGTAGGCGGCTCGAGATAGGCACTGGTGGCGCCGCGAAATTGCAGGATCTGCAGTTCGGCATTGACGAGCACGCCGGGGGGAGCGAATCGATTGACGCTGACGCGGTCGGCCTCGCGCTCGGCGCCGATCTCGCCGCGCCAACCTTGCCCCGCTTCTACTTGCTCCGTCGCAACAGGCATCCCGGCTGGCCGGGACCGGCTGGGCGAGGAGTGCTCGGCGCGCGCCACCGGCAGATGAAACTCCGGCGTGGGCGCGGCTTTCTTGTAATAAATCTTATGCTTTTTGTTTACCGGCTCGAACAGTTCGGTGAAGCCGCGGATAGATTCCGAAGCGCCCAGAAATAAGAATCCGTCCGGCTTGAGCGCGTAATGGAATGTGTGGAGCACTTTTTTCTGCACGCTCGGCTCGAGATAAATCAGCAGGTTGCGGCAACTGATCAAGTCCACGCGCGAGAACGGCGGGTCGCTGATGAGGTTTTGCCGGGCGAACACGACCATCTCGCGCAGCGTCTTGCTGATCCGGTAGCCGCCTGCCTCCTCGGCAAAAAAACGCCGCAAGCGCTCGGGCGAGATATCCCGCACCAGGATCTTGGCGTAAAGACCGTGGCGGGCCTTGTCTAGCAGCGCGTCGTTGAGGTCGGTGGCGAACACCTGGAGCTTGCACAGGCGGGACGCTTTCTGCGCGCATTCCACGAACGCCATGGCAATGGAATACGCCTCCTGGCCGGTGGAACACCCGAGCACCCAGACGCGAAACGGTTCATCGCCAGATCGCTTGAGGAGCTTGGAAAAGACCTTGCGCCTGAGAACCTCAAAAGCTTCCGGGTTGCGAAAGAAACCGGTCACGCTGATGAGGACGTCGGAGTACAGGGCATCCAGTTCTTTGGCGTTGCCGCGCAGGAAGTTGGCGTAGTCCTCCAGCGCGTTTTGCTTGTTCAGCACCATGCGCCGGGCGATGCGCCGCTGGATGGTGGCGGATTTGTAGAGCGAGAAATCCACCCCGGAATGGTTGCGCAAGAGAAGAAGAATTTTCTTGAAGCCGTGTTCTCTGGCTTTGCCGGGTGCGGCTTCAGCTTCGTGCACCGGCGCGGCCCGCTCGTCTTCCGGGGATGCCACTCCAGACGCTTGACCTGCGACACAAGAATCCTGCGCAATCCGGGAAATCTCTCTCGCAATGTTTTCCGGCGAGAGCACGAAATCCACGTAGCCCGCCGCCGCGGCGCTGCGCGGCATCGAGTCGTAGCGGGCCGATTCATCCTGGGCAAAGGTAATCCCGCCCTCGGCTTTGATCGCTTTCAGTCCCCGCGTGCCGTCCGTCGCCGTGCCGGAAAGAATCACACCGATGGCCCGCTCGCGCCGATCCTGCGCCAGCGACTCGAAGAAGAAATCGATGGAACGATGCGGCGTACGCGTCTGCCCTCGCGGCTGAAGCTTCAAAACGCCCTGCGCGATGGCGAGGTTCGTATTGGGCGGAATGATATAAACGTGATTGGCCTGCACCTGCAGATTGTTCGTTACCTCGCGCACCGGCAGCGAGGTGGCCCGCGCCAGCAACTGGGTTAGCGCACTTTCATGCAGCGGATCGAGATGCTGCACCAGCACGAATCCCATGCCCGTATCGAGCGGCAAATGCGCCAGCAATGCCGTGAACGCCTCCAGCCCCCCGGCCGAGGCGCCCACGCCGACAATCGGGAACAACTCGGCTGTGCCTGGCTCGTCGCGTTGGTCCGCCGCGGGTCTATCGGTACTCGTCAAGGGGGCTTGTCC
>JBKKAO010000543.1:0-7583 GCA_046714645.1 Burkholderiales bacterium
CCCCCCGGATCTGAAGGCTTGGGCGGAGTTCGAGGAGCGCTATCGCGTCCCTATAGTGTTCGACGCCGCAGCAGCTGCGACCAACATCAAAGACATTGGAATCCAGCCCGTGTGTATCAGCCTTCACGCCACGAAGGTTCTCGGTATCGGCGAGGGAGGGGCCATCTTCTCCTCCGACGCCCGCTTCGCTGAACAGGCAACCGCCATGACAGGCTTTGGCTTTGTCGGCGCACAACGCGTGTCGTCGATTCGGGGCGGCAACTACCGCATCTCCGAGTACGCTGCGGCCGTCGGTCTGGCCGTTCTCGATGGGCTGGATGCGCATCTGGCCGCACTGAGAGACCTCACGGCACGATATCGGCAACGGCTGCGAGGCAAGAGGGTGCAGCTGCAGCAAGATGTCGGGCACGGATGGGTCACGATGACCCTGAACGTGATCGGCCCTTCAGGCGAAGCCGATGCGGTCACCTCTCGCCTGGACGCTGCCAACATCGAATGGCGTCGATGGTGGGGACTCGGTTGCCACCGTCACCCGGCGTTTGCCGATCTCCCCAGAAGCAATCTGAGCGCCACCGACGAACTCGCTCCGAGGGTGATCGGCCTGCCGTTTCACAACGGGCTGACAGACGATGATCTCGACCGCATTGCGGATTGCTTGCCATGAGTCGAATGCCGCTGCTCTCGTACATCGTCTTGTCCTATAACTATGAGCGATACATAGCTCAGACGTTGAAAAGCATCCTCGCCCAGACCGTTCAGGATTTCGAGATCGTGGTCGTGGACGATGCGTCGAAAGATCGTTCGGTCGAGGTTGTCACCAGCTTTGCCGACCCCAGAATCCGCCTTTTTCAGAATCCAACGAATATCGGCGGCGCTGCCAGCTACAACCGGGCCATCGAAGCGGCACGCGGCGAGTGGTTGGTCAATCTCGATGCTGATGACTGGATCGCACCGAAAAAAGCCGAAATCCAGCTCGATGCTGCAAAGAGTGACCCCCAGCTAGACATCATTGGGAGCCACGTCGCGGTCTTCGACGAGAACGATTCGCCTCACTCCTATGCGGAGACGATAAAATCGACCTTCAGCGGCATTCACAACTTCAATACTGTCGACACCTGGATCGGTGCCAATCACCTGTGCAGATCCTCCACGATGGTCCGCGCAGCGGCGCATCGACACATTGGATTGGACGACCCGGATATGGTCAGGGCACCCGACTATGAGTTGTGGACCAGGGCGCTGCGTTTCAAGCGAAAGATCAAGGTCTTGTCGCAGGAGCTTACTTTCATCAGGATGCACTCACGCGGCGTGACGCATGCGGATCCCGTAGGCACTTTTCTTGAGATCAGTTACGCGATGCTTCAAAATCTTGTGCCCGTCTGCCAAGAACGCGCACTCCATTCATCATTTTCGCGGATCCTGACCTGGCTCGGTCAACAAGCTGCATTGAGCAGTTTGCTGCCGATCGAAGGGTATCGACTGCTTGCCATGTTCATGCAACCAATCCAGGTTTCGAACTTCAGCGACTTCAAAACGTCGCTTCGCGATCAGACTCGCCATCCGCAACTGGCGGACATCGGCCGCCGTACGTTGTCTCTGCTCACGCCGGGGGCGGCGCCATATCAGGAGCTCAGCAAACTTCGACAGGACATCGGTTTGTACGTCGAAGCAAGGGATCTGCTTCAACGGGACCTCGCTCTGCTTCAACGGGACCTCGCTCTGTATGTCGAAGCAAGGGACTACTGGCATTCGGAAAGCGATCGTTGGGAGAAAGAGTGCTTGGCACTCCGAGAGTCACGACAAGAGAATAACGCCACTCCGGTCGAGCATGCTACGGACAAGGGGTTGCTCGCCCGCGTTTTGCGCAGGGTCAGGCCGTGAGCGATTGTCGCGTTCTTGCCTTGCTGCCCTTCTTGGTCAAAGGCGCGCTGTCGATCGAGATTTTCAGGGCGATGCCGGAAAGGGGCTTGGATGTCACGGTCGCGTTCTGTGACGATACTTCTGCCCAGTACCCAGCAGACGAGATGGAGGACTTTCGCGCAAGTAACCGCTTGATTGATCTTTCAAAGGAAAGCCTGCCAAGCGCGTTCGATGTCATTTCGAATGCCATTCTCGAAAGAAAAATTGACCTTGTGGTGCAGATTGGCGCGACCCACCTCTACCATCATCTGGCTCGATGGAAGGAAGCGTATCCGTCTCTTCGGATTGCGGACGTCCTGTACAACGAATTTGGGCACACACTCAACCACTTCTTGTACGAACGTTGCATCGATGGCGTAATTGTCGAGAGCGAAGCCATGCGCGACTTCGTGCGCCGCGCTTCCTTCAGGGACGCACCGGCGGTCGAGATAGTGCACAGCGGCGTTGACCTCGCCTGGTTTACGCCACATGTTCACGAGGAAGCGGGCGCCTCGAGTCTCACGCTTGGCTATGTCGGCAGGATGTCCCCCGAAAAGAACCCAATGGCGTTCGTGGACCTCGCCGAAAAGCTGCTATCAACGGATACGGATCTTGAGTTCCGCATGTTCGGTGGCGGACCTCTGGCAGATTCGTTGAAGCAACGGCTTGCGCAGAGCCCGGCGCGTGAGCGCTTGACCTACGGGGGATTTGTCGAACACTCACGTACGGCACTACACGCACTCGACGTTCTGGTATTGCCTTCCAAGTTCGACGGGCGACCGGTGATCGTCATGGAAGCCAACGGCTGCGGGGTCCCCGTCATCGCTGCGCCCGTGGCGGCGTGCCAGAGATCATCGAAGATGGTGTGAACGGGTTTCTTGCGTGTCCCGATCAGATTGAAACCATACGGGCGTTGATCGCAACCTGGAAAGCTGAGCCGCGCTTGCTCAACGATCTCAAACGGTCCTCGCGCGAATACGCCGCCCGGAAGTTTGACCGGCGACGCATGTTCGATGACTATGCGCGCGCCTTCACAAAGATCGCAGCGAGTTAGAACGACCATGAGCCGGCGCAGTGCTTCGGCTGGGCTTGCCCGATCCTGCCGCTTCCTCTCAAGCGTTGCCTCAGCTTCTCCTTTTGTGCAATCGAGCCTTATTCTCACCACGTCTACAGCAGCACGCCACGTCCGTGAGACGATTTTTTAGGGTGATAGATGAAACGGCCATTCACTTGCAATGTATGCGCCTCGACCCGAGTTGGGCGAACCCTGACCCGCGGCGATGGTCGTTTGGTGCTTTTCTGCGCCCACTGCGACATGGGGGTTGTAGCGGCGATCCCCGCCGACACCAGCGTGTTCTACGAGGACACTTACTACGGCGCGACCGACGCAAGCGAGATCGGCTACGTCGACTACCAGTTCACCGCCGACCACAGCTTGCTCTGGGTCAAGCTGCTGGTCGAGGCGGTTCGTCCAGCCGGTCGCGTGCTCGATGTCGGATGCGCGAATGGCCACTTGCTTCAAAGTCTTGCCGGTGCGTACGACCGATTCGGCATCGAAGTCAATGACAAAGCAGCTTCATTGGCGGCGATGAAGAACATTCAGATCGTTGCATCTGATGTTTTTGCTCCTTCACTCGTCGATGGCGTCGTCGGCCGCTTCGACGTCATCACATCCATCGCGACTTTCGAGCACGTCAACGATTTCAGACGCGCATTTCAAGTCTGCCTTGACCGCCTTGAAGGCGACGGCATGCTGATCTTCGAAGTCCCACTCATGTCTTACACAAGAGACAACAAGGATTGGCTCAATTCGTCCTATGAGCATGTCTATTATCCGACGGAAAAGGGCATGGAGGCGCTATTTGCCGAACTTAACGATCATCGATTTCTCGGGTTCGAGTCCGATATCGCTGGCTATAGCTCGACCTACATCGGCGTTGCGACGAAGAATCCCGCAGTCTTCTCGCAGCTCGAAGCCTTGCTGCATGCAATGAAGAAACTGACGCCTGAAGGACTTTCCGAAGTCGAAACCAGCATCAACTTGGCGTACAACGTGGTGCACTCGTTCAACGTCACGGCGGAACGTATCCTCGCCTTGCCTTACCTGATCAAGAGAGCTTATAGCTTTAATCTGATCAAGCGCTTGACGCAACTGTGGCACGCTGATCGCACTGCCGCCGACACGGCCGCCAACGCGACGGCGAGCGTCGATTGGTACAAGCAACAGGCTGAAAACTGGCAGCGTGAGTGGGAGCATCTGCATCGCGATACGGAGGTGCTGAAGGCGACTAACGCAGTGCTCTACAAGCAACTGCAAGATCTGTCAAAACTGCAGTGAGGCGGCGCGCTTCGCCGCCGCATGGGTATGTTCAGTCCACGCGCGCCGCCAGTTCGCGCAGTGCACGCTCATACGAATCGAGCATCAAAGTGATATCCAGACGCCGCTGCGCGAACGCACGAGCTTCTCGCTTGAATTCCTGCAGCCGTTCTCTGTCAGATACCAGCTCGCCAATGCGCCCCGCAAAAGAGGCGTAGTCCCCCGGAGAGCAGAGGAAACCCTGACGCCCTTCGTCGAACATTTCGGGAAGC
Source organism: Burkholderiales bacterium (assembly GCA_046714645.1). GTDB lineage: Bacteria > Pseudomonadota > Gammaproteobacteria > Burkholderiales > SHXO01 > SHXO01. The sequence goes on from JBKKAO010000543.1 coordinate 4,489, forward strand.
GCGCCCACGCGCGACGCCACGATGGCCGTCCCGCTGGCGAGCGCCTCCATGATGACATTGGGCCTGCCGTCAATTCGTGATGGCAGTACCAGGATGTCGCAGGCTCGCAGCTACGGTTTCACTTCCGGCACCGTGCCTTTCAGCTGAAAGCGCCCGGGTGGAAACTTCGCCTCGGCGATCGCCCGTTTGAGGTCTTGCTCCATCGGTCCCGCACCCGTCATGACGAACACGACATTCAGTTGGCGCGACACTCGCTGAGCAATGTCGACGAAACCAAGGGGATCCTTCTCTTCCGACCAGCGCCCGAAGAATCCCACGACGATCGCGTCCTCAGGCAAGTCGCCAAGCGACGAGCGCTCATGCGGCGCACCAGGGGCGTTTTCGACCAGATCCACGCCGCTCTCCACCAAGCGGACGCGCTCGGCAGGCTCACCGGCTTGCAGCAACCAATCCCTTACTTCAATGTTCTCCACGAAGATCAGATCGATGCAGTCTGCATACCGCCTGTTGTTCTTCGTATGGCCGACGGTGTTGAACAGCAGATCCACCACGCGAAGGCCAGGACGCCGCAGCTTCAAGGCAGGCAGGTGGTCATACAGGAACGCGCTGCCCACAACCCAAAGCAGATCGACGGCGCGGGAGTGGACAAGGTGATCGACGAAGTCCTTCCACCATTCCGCCTCCAAGAACCGCGGCAGATGGAAGATCTCGGAGGTGGATTTCTCGAACCACGGCGTCGTGTCACCGTGAGAAAGATCGATCGGGACGGTCGTCACGATGATCACGCGCCAACCACGCCGCTCGAGATGAGCAACGATCGCGCTCAAGAGCCGCTCGGCACCGCCCAGGATCAGAAAAGGCATCGCAAGCAAGACTGCCCTTCCGCCCCGATGGGACAAGGCGCCTTCCAGCCTCAGCTTGGAGAATGCCTTCGATGCTTGACGCGGAGGCGCACCAGTTGCGTGCCGCGCCTGCTGAATCGCCTCCGGCGTCAGCACGTCGCTGTTGAAGCGCTGAATCTGCAAAGTCTGCGCCTGATGTTCCAGAACCGACTCACTGTTGCTGAGTGTTCCGGCGTGGCTGCGATAGTGCAGCAACGGCTCGGGCAAGTTGGCAAACCGCGCGCCGAGCGCGGCCAGCCGCACCCAAAACAGCCAGTCTTCGTGAACGTGGCCGGTCGCGGGGTCGGAATCTCGATACCCGCCCGCTTTTGCCCAGATGGCCTTGCTGTAGACCGCAGTAGTCACCACCTGGTTTGCCTCCATCAGCATGTCCAACGTAGGCCGCTGATGTGGCATCCATACCTCCGACTTGGCTCCGAAGAAGCGCAGCCCTGATGAGACGACGTCGTAGCCCGCATGCTCGATCATGAACAAGGCCTTCTCTATATAAGTCGGCGCCAATCGATCGTCCGCATCAAGGCAGCAGATGTATTTGCCTCGTGCATGGCTGATGCCGAAATTGCGATTGGCTCCGGCGCGATGCGGCGAGTCTTGCACTATCAGTCTGACGCGCGGCCCAGCATGTCGCACGGCTTCGATCAGCAGTGCCCTGGACTCGCTCGAGGTCGAGCCGCCCTCCACAGCGATGATCTCAATATTCGAGAAGCTTTGCTGTTCTGCCGAATCGATGGCCTCGGCAACCAGGTGCCCGTAGTTGAAGCACGGAATGACGATACTGACGAGCGGCCGATCGGCAGGCCACTCGGACAAATCGATTGTTTCCAGCAGTTCATCGACTACACCTGTGGTTTCTAGCAATGCGACATTTGGATCGGCTGTTTGCGGCGGGGCGGCTGCAGAAGGAGGGGCAGGTGGAGGAGGAGGAGAAGAAGAAGACGACGACGATGCGGCACGGCGGCGCCGGTATTCGCGCAGGTGATCAATCAGCGTGCCGCGCGCGGTCCACCACACCAGCTTGGACAGTTGCTTAGCGCGACGCGCAAGGCGAGGGTAGCGGTCGGCAGCGCGGCGTGCGATGCTCGTGGCACGCCACCAGAAACTCTGCTCAATGGCAGACAGGCGAGCAGCCGCATCAGCCAGTTCAGCGGCCCGGCTCTGCTCGATCTCGAGCCGGGCGCGTAGGTGATCGACCTCCACCTTCAGCACCGCCGCCCGCTGGGCTTCGAGTTGCAGGGTTCGCGTCAAGCGCCCGGCATCGCCGCCTGCGCCGTCCCTGGACGCACCCGGCTGCTCGGCTTGATGGCGATCGCGGTCGAAATCGCTCATGCCGCCGTCGTCGATCGAATGGACCAACCTGCATCCCGCTGGCACGGAATGCGAAGTACCTGATCCCGAACGAGCCACACCGCTTGCCGCATCAGACGCTAGCGCTCTCGAGAATCCGTTTCAACGACAGATCGATATCGAGCGGTGCCGAGAAGAATCCCGAATCGCGAAGCCGACTGGGATCGCCAACGAAAATCCTGACATCGCTGTTGCCTCGCCGCGCGGGATCACTTTGGATATTCATGGCGACGCCGGAAAGCTCGATCATTCGGCGAGTCAACGCGAGCAGGCTTTGACCATGGCCCGTGCACACGTTGACGATGCCAGGCGGCTCGCGCGTCGCAAGGGCCAGGCACACCAGCAAACGCGCTGCCTCGTCGACGTCGATGAAATCACGCACCACATCCAGATCGCCGGTCGTCAAAGTGCCGCCACCCCTTCCCTTGGCTTGCGCGATCTGGCGCGCGAAGCTGCCCAAGGCGAGCGTTGCAGGCATCGCTGCGCCAATCGGATTGAACAAGCGAGCCACGACGACGGAAAGCCCGCGGTCTCTTGCCGCCAGCGCGTGCCCCGTCTGCGCCAGCTTGCTGATGCCATAGGCCCCGGCTGGACGACAGGGATGGTCCTCGCTAACGGGAAGCCGATCTTCGGGAACCGATCCGTACTCCGCAGCGCTACCGACCAGCAGCACTCGCGGAGGAACGGCCATCGTAGCTGCGGCATCCAACAGATTCGCGGCGAAAGCCACATTTGCGGTGTACAGGTCCACGTAACTCGCCAGGGAGGTGGTGCCGGCGAGATGCATCAGAACCTGTGGCTTCGCTGCCTCCAGTACTCGCCGTACCTCTCCGGCATCACCGGGATTCT
>JBKKAO010000544.1:0-7435 GCA_046714645.1 Burkholderiales bacterium
TACTCACTACCCTCGTCTCCTTGGATCCCATCTATGCCTATTTCGAGGCAGACGAACAGGTCTATCTGAAATACGGGCAACTGGCACGCGATGGCGAGCGCCCGAGTTCTCGCACCACACGCAATCCCGTGTTGATGGCGCTCTCCAACGAGGAGGGCTTCCCCCACGAGGGCTTTATGGATTTCGTGGACAACCAGTTGAACGCAGCCTCTGGAACCATTCGCGCTCGCGCGGTGTTCGACAATAAGGAGCGCATGTTTACCCCCGGCTTGTTCGCGCGACTCAAACTGGTGGGCAGCGGCACCTACCAGGCCACGCTCATCAACGATCGCGCCGTGGGCACGGATCAAAGCAAAAAGTTTGTGCTGGTGATTGGTGAGGGCAATGTCTTGGCCTATCGCGAAGTCAAGCTCGGCCCTATGGTGGACGGCCTGCGCGTGGTACGCAGCGGCTTGAAACCTGGGGAGAAGATCGTCGTCAACGGACTGCAGCGCGTGCGCCCTGGCATGCCGGTCGCACCCCAGATGGTGCCCATGGAGGGCGCCGACGGGCCGCCTACACCTCCTGTAGCCCCCGCACCCGCTGAGAAGTCCTAGCGAGCACCCGATGAAATTCTCCCGGTTTTTTGTGGACCGCCCCATTTTCGCCGGGGTGTTGTCCATCTTCATCTTCCTCTCCGGCGCCATCGCGCTTTTCCGCCTTCCGGTGAGCGAATATCCCGAAGTGGTGCCGCCCACCATCGAGGTACGCGGGCTCTACCCCGGCGCCACGCCCAAAGTCATTTCGGAAACGGTGGCAGCACCGCTGGAAGAAGCCATTAATGGCGTGGAGAACATGCTCTACATGTCCTCCCAATCCACCACCGACGGGGTCATGAATCTGACGGTGACCTTCAAATTGGGTACTAACGTGGACACCGCGCAAGTGCAGGTGCAAAACCGCGTCTCCCAAGCCCTGCCGCGCTTGCCTGAGGATGTGCGCCGCTTCGGCGTCACCACAACCAAGAGTTCGCCGGATTTAACGCTGGTCGTGCACTTGCTCTCACCGGACAACCGCTACGACATGGTGTACCTACGCAACTACGCCGTGCTAAACGTAAAGGATACATTGGCGCGTATTCCCGGCGTGGGCCAATCCCTGGTGTTCGGCGCGGGCGATTACTCCATGCGCCTATGGTTGGATCCGCAGAAAGCGGCCTCACGCAATCTCACGGCGTCCGACATCGTGCGAGCCGTGCGCGAGCAGAACGTGCAAGTGGCGGCCGGCACCATCGGTGCACCGCCCTCGCCTCCCGGCGTGGATTTTCAGTTGAGCATCGAAGCCGCCGGGCGATTGGTGTCCGAGGAGCAGTTCGGAGAAATCATACTGAAGGCCGATCAAGACGGTTCGGTGACGCGCTTGAAGGACGTCGCGCGCATCGAGCTGGGCGCCAGCGACTACGCGCTGCGCAGCCTGCTCAACAATAAGGACGCCGTCGCCGTGGTGATCTTCCAAGCGCCCGGGTCCAACGCCATCGAGCTCTCCGATCAGGTCCGCGCCAAGATGGAGGAATTGAAGAAGAACTTCCCCGAGGGCGTGAGTTACGAAATCATCTACGACCCCACCGTGTTCGTGCGCGATTCCATCAAGGCGGTCATCATCACCTTGCTGGAAGCGATTTCGCTGGTGGTCATAGTCGTGATCTTGTTCTTGCAGACCTGGCGTGCCTCGATTATTCCACTGTTGGCGGTTCCGGTGTCCATCATCGGCACCTGTGCCCTGATGCTGGCCTTCGGCTTTTCCATCAACGCGCTGTCCTTGTTCGGACTGGTGCTCTCCATCGGCATCGTGGTCGATGACGCTATAGTGGTGGTGGAGAACGTGGAACGCAACATTGAGCTCGGCATGTCGCCCCGCGATGCGGCCTACAAAGCCATGGACGAAGTGAGCGGCCCCATCATCGCCATCGGGTTGGTGCTCTGCGCGGTGTTCATCCCCATCGCCTTCATCGCTGGTTTAACCGGGCAGTTCTACCGGCAGTTCGCGCTGACCATCGCCATCTCCACCATTATCTCCGCGCTCAATTCCTTGACCTTGAGCCCGGCGCTGTGCGCGATCTTACTCAAACCCCATGATGCAAAAAAAGATGTGGCGACCCGCTTACTGGACATGTTATTTGGCTGGCTGTTCCGTCCCTTCAACCGCTTCTTCAAGCGCTCCTCGGAGGGTTATTCCAACGCCACCGGCCGTGTGCTAGGCCACAAGTCCGTCGCGATGCTGATCTACGCGCTGATGATCGCCGCCACCGTCTACCTGTTCAAGATGATCCCCACGGGCTACGTACCGGACCAGGATAAAAATTATTTAATCGGTATCGCCCAGCTCCCCGACGCCTCATCGCTCGACCGAACCGACAAGGTCATTCGCCGCATGTCGGATATCGCGCTGGAACATCCCGGCGTGGCCCATTCCGTGGCCTTCCCGGGATTGTCCATCGCAGGTTTTTCCAACGCACCCAACTCCGGCATCGTCTTTTTCACCTTGAAGAACTTCGAGGACCGCAAGGGACCCGGTATGACGGGCGTGGCAATCGCGGGCGCGCTCAACCAAAAGCTGCAAGTGATCGAGGACGGCATCGTCTTCGTCTTGCAACCTCCGCCCATTCTTGGATTGGGTACTAGTGGCGGTTTCAAGATGATGGTGGAGGACAGGGCATCGCTCGGGCACGGTGAATTGTTTCGCGTCACCGATGAGCTGATGAACAAGGCACGCGCCTCGGGGGTCATCAACCCTTACGCCACCTTCTCCAGCTTTCAGATCAACGTGCCCCAACTCTACGCCGATATTGATAGAGTCAAGGCGAAGCAGTTGGGTGTCTTCGTGAGCGATGTGTTCGAGACCATGCAGATCTATCTGGGATCGCTCTATGTCAACGACTTCAACCGCTTTGGCCGCACCTACCAGGTCATCGCGCAAGCCGATGGTCCTTACCGCTCGCACGCCGAGAACATATCGCTTCTCAAGACTCGCAATGGCTCGGGTGAAATGGTGCCGCTGGGTTCCGTGCTCAAGATCAATCAGAGTTTTGGCCCCGATCGCGCCATCCGTTACAACGCCTACGCCGCCGCCGACATCAACGGTAGCGCGTTGCCCGGGATCAGTTCGGGTCAAGCGCAGGCCTTAATGGAGAAGCTCGCCAAGGAGACCCTGCCCAACGGTATGGTGTTCGAATGGACGGAACTGACTTTTCAGCAAATCCTGGCGGGCAACACATCCGCCTTTGTGTTCCCACTGTGTGTGTTGCTGGCCTTTCTGGTGCTGGCTGCGCTATACGAAAGTTGGACCTTGCCCCTGGCGGTGGTCATGATCGTGCCCATGGGCGTGTTGAGCGCCATGGCGGGCGTGTATCTCTTCGGCAAATTCGGCTATGGCGGCGACAACAATATCTTCACTCAGATCGGCGTGATCGTGCTGGTAGGGCTTGCCTGCAAGAACGCCATCTTGATCGTGGAGTTTGCGCGCGAGTTGGAGCACCGCGGCCGCAACGCCTATGAGGCCGCACGAGAGGCGGCGCGCATCCGGTTGCGCCCGATTCTGATGACCTCCTTTGCCTTCATCATGGGCGTCTTCCCCTTGGTCGTGACCACCGGAGCAGGCGCTGAAATGCGCCGGGCCATGGGCATCGCCGTGTTCTCAGGAATGCTCGGCGTCACCTTCTTCGGACTGTTTCTGACCCCCGTGTTCTATGTACTTCTGCGAGGGCGATTGAAATCGCCGAAGACGGCCCAGCGCTTGGTGGTGGGCTCTTGAGCAAGATTTCACGCAGGCGCTTCCTTCAAGTCATGGGCCTGGCGAGCGCAGGGCCGCTTCCAGCATCACGCGGACAAGATACGTCCGACCCCCTTACGCTTCATGCGGATTGCATTCACGCGTGGAGCCATCCCTGCGTGGGGTTGGCCTACAACGCCTTCTTTATCGGACTGCCCTTCGGACCTGTCCGCTCAAGCGCTCCCACGGAGGATCACTGGCTGCTTCGGCACCCCGTGGATTGCCGGCAAAACCGTGCGGACCATTGCGCTAGATTTGGACCCTCGCCTCACCGCGTACCGGTAGCCACATTCATCGTCAACTGGATCACATCCAGAGTGGATGTGATCGGGCGCCGCTACACGGTGATTTCTAACCCATCTTTCTCAACTCGACCGATTCAACGGCGATTTTCGAGGTTTGATTGCCTGGAAACCGGCGTGGTTGTTGGGGGGTGGGTTTTGAAACACGCTGTAGTGGAGACCAAGTGTCTTCTCAAACGCGCGCCGCTGCCTACAATGCGCCCGCATCATGTATCTGCGATGCAATCGGCGTTGGAAGGACGGTAAGGAGCACTGCTACTGGAACATCGTGGAGTCCAAGCGGTGTTCGGGAGGGCGCGTGGTGCAACGCCATGTGCTCTATCTGGGGGAGATCAACGACAGCCAGCGCGAGTCGTGGTGCCGGGTGATCGAGGCGTTCGACGAGGACCAGAACAAGCCTACGCAACTGGCGTTATTTCCGGCGCAGCGCGATGTGCCGGAGCACGCCAAGGGGTATGGCGTGAAGGTGTGTCTGGAAGCGATGCAATTGCATCGTGCGCGGCAATGGGGCGCCTGCTGGCTGGCGTGTGAGCTGTACGGGCAACTGGGGCTGGAGGAGTTCTGGGAATCGCGCTTGCCCGATTCGCGCGAGGGTACGCGCTGGCGCCATGTGCTGCTGACCTTGGTGGTGTACCGGTTGATCGATCCGGGGAGCGAATGGCGCTTGCACCGGCAATGGTATGAGCAAAGCGCGATGGGGGATTTGCTGGGGGCCGATTACGCGTTGGCGGAGAAGAACGCGCTGTATCGGTGCCTGGACAAGTTGCTGGTGCATAAGAGTGCGTTGTTCACCCATCTCACGCAGCGCTGGTGCGATCTGTTCGGCGCGCGCTTCGAGGTGTTGCTCTACGATTTGACCAGCACGTATTTCGAGTCCCCGCCCCCGGAGAATGAACAAGACAAGCGCCGCTATGGCTACAGCCGGGACAAACGGCCCGATTGCGTGCAGGTGGTCATTGCTTTGATCGTGACGCCGGAGGGATTTCCGCTGGCCTACGAGGTGTTGCCGGGGAACACCTCGGACAAGACCACCTTGAAGGCATTCTTGCGCAAGATCGAGGTGCAGTACGGCAAGGCGGAGCGCATCTGGGTCATGGACCGCGGCATCCCCACCGAGGAGGGGCTCGAGGAGATGCGCAACGCCGATCCGCCGGTGTCCTATCTGGTGGGCACGCCCCGGGGGCGGTTGAGCAAATTGGAGCGCGATCTGTTGGCGCTAAGTTGGCAAGTCGTGCGCCCTGGTGTCAAGGTAAAACTGCTCCCACGAGAGCGCGAGCTCTACGTCTTCGCCCAGAGTGAGGATCGCACGAAGAAGGAGCGTGCGATGCGCCGCGCGCAGTTGAAGAAGTTGGTCAAGCGCTTGAAGCAACTTCAGCAGATGTCGTTCGGCGACGCACGCGAGTTACTGCTCAAATTGGGCGAAGCCAAGGGCCGCTACCGCAATGCGTGGCGCTTAATCGATCTGAAATTGCCCACGGCCAACGCAACGAGTTTCTCCTTTGAGATCGATCGCGAAAAGCTCCCCCAAGCGCGCCGGCGCGAAGGCCGCTACCTGCTGCGTACCAATGTGCGCGGGCGCGATCCCGAAGAACTGTGGCGCCTCTACATCCAGTTGACCGAGGTCGAAGCAGCATTCAAGAACTTGAAGGACGATCTCCAAGTGCGCCCGATCTACCACCAGCTCGAACATCGTGTGGAAGCCCACATCTTCGTGGCCTTCATGGCCTATTGTCTGCACGTGAGTCTGCGAGCCCAACTCAAGCCCTTGGCGCCAGGACTGACCTCGCGCGCCGTGCTGGACAAGTTCGCAGCCATCCAGATGCTCGACGTGCACTTCCCGACCACCGACGGGCGCACCCTGATTCTGAGCCGCTACACCGAACTCAATCCTGAGCAGCAAATCCTCGCTGATCAACTCAAGCTCACATTGCCTGCGCAACCCCCGCCAAGAATCAAAGCCGGCGGCGCCTCACTCCCCAAATAATTCCCCCGAAATGTAGTGGAGACCTTTTAACAACCCCCTTTGATTCCATGGGCATTTACCCAAAATCTACCCCTCAGTTGAGAAAGTTGGGCTAGGGGAGATCGATTCAATATCCTGGGAAGAGGACTCAGGGTCATCCTGCGCTCCCGCCGCGACGAGCAGCAGGGTGACGTAGTTTCGCTGCAACTCGCGCCTGTATAGCTCAGTCACCGGTTTAGCCGAGGAAAATTCCTTGAACAGACCATCGTTCAAGTCGCGCAACATGTCTATTCCTGTGTAGCTTTTGCCGGCGGGGTCGAGGGATTGCGCTTCAGCCATGCGCTGAAACACGCTATCGCTCAACACTTGCCGCAAAAGCTTGACGTTCGAACCTTGTAGCCCATCGGCTCCGCCGGAGGGCGCGATGCGCATCAGCACATCCTTATCGAGCAGCGCACGAGGGACCGCGAAAGCGCGATCCAGGAGAAATTTCACCGCCGCGCGCTGGCGGCTCGCCGCCACCGCCTTGAAGGGCGGCCCGCCCCGTCCGGCGTGATAGCGCGTCTCCTCAACGCCGCCCACGAGTTTGGCCACGGCCGAGAGTTGCCGATGGCGATGCTGAATGAGGGCCTCGTACATCTCCTTCGAACGAGCATAGACGCCGCCCCAACGAGTTGTGCCAGTGATCAAATAGGGCATCACGCGATCGGCATTACGCAGCCCGTACTCGGCTGCCTCGATGGGATCGCTGCCGATGACGTTGGTGTTAACGGTCGGATCCAGGTTGGCCGATGAGTCTTCTCCGCCAAAACGCAGCAGTGGATCATCGACTTGCTTGGCCGCGAGCTTGTCGAGTAGCTCCATTTCCGCGTCGGTGTTGACCACTTCGGTCACGACGTTGCCCTCTCGCGTGGCGGTGCGAGTGAACTGGCCATATCCCCATTCGATGGCGAAGTAGTCGTAGGGACCGAAGCGTGGTAAGAGGTAGGCGTTGTCACCGGGCTGCGCGACATAGTTCAGCCTCGCATAGTCCATGATGGAGGCGGAATTACCCCAGCGCTGTGTCCACTCCTTGCTGCGTAACTGCGCCACCGAGTAAGCGGAATGGCCCTTGAAGTTGTGACGAAGCCCTAGAGAGTGCCCGATTTCATGGGAAACCACGTAGCGCAACAGCGCTCCGACGATTTCCCGCGGCAGCGGAAGCTGACGGCCTCTTGGGTCGAGAGGGGATACCTGCGTGAAGTACCACGTTTCAATTAGCCGCAATACATCGTGCCAAAAAATCGCGTGCGAGGAGATCACCTCGCCACTGCGCGGGTCGATCACAGCGGGCCCCGTGGCGTTCTGCCGGCCACTAGGGGTC
>JBKKAO010000545.1:0-3743 GCA_046714645.1 Burkholderiales bacterium
CGATCGAGGAGGCGCGCGCCCTGTGTGGCCTCGACGATCTCATCGACTGCACCAAGTTCTTCCATGACAGCGGCGTCGCCTGCTGCGTCTTCACGCTTGGCGGCGATGGTGCATACTACAGCCACACCGACGGCACCCGTTTCCGAATCCCCGCGTTCGACATCCAGGTGAAATGCACCTGCGGCTGCGGCGACGCATTCGACGCTGGTTTTGCCGTCGCGCTTTGCAAGGGATTCGATCCGGAGACAGCCGTGAGATTTGCCCAGGCCACCTCAGCGCTTAATGCAACGGGACTTGGTTCGCAGGCCGGCGTCGAATCCTTCGAACACACGTGGAACTTTATGAAAAACACCCCGACACGGCCGTGAAGACCCAAACCTCCCGCGTGGCGGGGGAACGCAAATTGCCGCCGCGGCGTAGCCCGCGAGACGACGAGATCAAGTGCCGACTCTCACTGAGCGCCGGCACGGACGAATACTTTGACGGCCACGGCGGATAGGCCGGACTGTCACGGTAGACTCAACTGTAACCTGAACTGGGAGGACCCCACATGAAGCTCAAGACCCTCGGCCTGCTCGCCGGCACTGCCCTAGCTCTTTCGACCGCTCTCGCCTTCGGTGCTGGTCAGCAGGATCTGATCAAGCCGATCGACAAGGAACTCACCTTCGTCTTCATTCCTAAGGTGATCCATCCCTGGTATGATGTCGTCGCCGAAGGCGGCAAGTTCGCCGTCGAGGAATTCGCCAAGCAGGGCATCAAGATCAACATGATCTGGGACCAGCCGCCGCAGGCCGACGTCGCCGACCAGAACGCCCGCATCGAGACTAACATCGGCCGCCACCCCGACGGCTTGGCAGTCGCCTGCCTCGATCAGGCGACCAACGTGCAGTTGCTGAAGGAATCCGTGAAGGCTGGTATCAACACCGTTACTTTCAACTCTTTCTGCGATGACGCTTTCCCCTTCATCGGCCCCAAGAGCAGCGAGCAGGACGGCTTCGACCTGGGCGAGTACTTGGCCAAGAGACTGGACGGCAAAGGCAAGATCGCGATCCTGTCGGGAAGCTTGACGGCTTCCGACCACGTCCAACGCATCACCGGTTTCAAGAAGGCACTTGAAAAATTCCCCGACATGCAGATCGTGTTCGAACAACCCGACAATGACGTGCTTGAAGAAGCAGTGACGCTGACTGAAAACGCACTGCAGGCCCATCCAGATCTTGCCGGCATCTTCGCCTCGAACGCTTCCAATCCGATTGGTGCGGCCCGCGCCGTCTCCAATGCCGGCTTCACCGGCAAAGTGGCCATCGTTGGCATGGACGACCTTCCAGAAGCGGTCGACTTTGTTTGTAGTGGCGTGATCGATGCGCTCAAAGCGCAGCGTCAGTGGGATATGGGCTACTGGGCCGTTAAATACATGGTTGCAATGAACCAGAACCACACCACCCCCATGCTCCACAACACTGGCTCATTTTTCTTCACCAAGGAACAGTGCAAGTAGCCTCTGCTTTGCAACAGTGCGCGCGCGGGACTATTTTCGCGCGCGTTCCCTCCCGAGGATAACGCCATGAGCCGTTTTGCCTTCGAAGCCCGCAATGTCTCGCGCGCCTTTGGTGTTGTTCAAGCCCTAAGGGATGTGTCGCTCGGCATCGCGGAGGGAGAAGTTCACGCCATCATCGGTGAAAACGGCGCGGGCAAGAGCACCTTGATGAATATATTCTGTGGCAAACTGCCACCCACCGATGGCGAGCTTTATCGCGGCGGTTCCAAGGTCGCTTTTCATTCCCCGATCGATGCGCAACAGGCAGGCGTCGGTATCGCCCCCCAGGAGGTGAGTCTGGTCCCGAACCTGACGGTCTACGAGAACATCCTTCTCGGCGCGCAGCGCACGCGTGGAGCCCGCATCGACTGGAAGACCACCCGCGACACCGCCGTCAATTATCTCCATTCCGTCGACGACACGATCAATCCCGATGTTCCGGTGCACAGCCTGAGCAAGGCGCAGCAGCAACTTGTCCAAATCGCGCGCGCCGCCGCCACCGAAGCCAAGATACTGATCTTCGACGAACCCACTGCCGCCCTGACCTATCGCGAGACGGAAAAGTTATATTCCTACATCCAAAATTTCCGCAAAGCGGGCGGCTCCCTCTTCTATATTTCGCACCGGCTCGACGAAGTTCTCGAGCTTTCCGACCGCATCTCGGTGCTGCGCGATGGCGCCTTCATCATCGAACTCGAACCGAAGGCTACCACCAAGGACGAGATGGTCAATCACATGGTGGGCCGGGAAGTGCAACGCGCGGCGCGGAAGGATCGGCCCGAACTTGCAATGGCGGAGATCGTTCTCAAGGTCGCAGGGCTTGGCCGCACGGGCGAGTTCGCCGACGTGAACTTCGATCTCAGAAAAGGCGAGATTCTCGGCTTTTCAGGCCTCGTCGGCGCTGGCCGCACGGAAGTCGCTAAATGCATTTTCGGGCTCACACACAAGACCGAAGGCAAGGTCGAGTTATTCGGCGAGGAACGCAACATCCACTCGCCCGCCGAAGCCATTCGCCTCGGCCTCGTCTATCTCCCGGAGGAGCGTAAGCAGGAGGGGATTTTTCCGCTTCTGTCGATCGCCGAGAACATGGCTATGCCCAATCTCGACCGGTTTCGCGGCCTGCTGCACATGCGCCTCTCCGACATGTTTCGCGAAGTCCAGGGCTATGTCGAGCGCCTCAAGATCAAGATCGGCAATCCGAAGGACCGCATCACCTCATTGAGCGGCGGCAACCAACAGAAGGTGATCATCGGCCGCTGGCTGATGAAAAACTCCAAAATCCTTATCTTGGACGAGCCGACGCGCGGCATCGACGTCAACGCCAAGTTCGAAATCCAGCGCGAACTCCGCCGCTTAACCGAAAATGGACTTTCCATCATCTTCATCAGCTCGGAAATCGAGGAAGTCATCGACGTGTCGGATCGCATCATGGTGATGCATGAAGGCCGCGTGAAGGGCCTGTGCAGCGCCGCCGAGGCCAGCCCTGAGCGCCTTATGCAACTGGCAATGAGCTAGCAACGAAAGGATCTCACCCCTATGACAATTGCTTCGCAAGCGACCGGGAGCACCCCAGTGAGAGCACACAGCAAAACTCGCCTTTTAACCCGCTTCTGGCGCTGGGAAGCGAGCGGCATTCTTGTCGCCCTCATCGCCCTCATGTTAGTGCTGACATTCGCCGCCGAAAACTTCCTATCGCCCTACAATGCGGCTGTGGTGGCGCGGCAGGCTGCCTTTATCGGGCTGGTGGCGCTCGGCCAGACGCTGGTGCTGCTGGTGGGCGGCATCGATCTTTCGGTGGGTGCGGCTGCCGGTCTCTCGGCCATAGTCGGCTCGCTGCTGCTGACCGTCGCCGGGATCCCGCCCTATGCTGTCATCCCGCTCACCATGCTGTTCGGCCTCTCACTAGGGCTAATCAAAGGCGTATTCGTTGCGGGTCTCAGGCTCAATCCCTTCATCGTGACGCTGGCCACCTGGGAAATCTTCGCCGGCATGACGCTGGTCATCACCAAGGGCTATCCCATCCGCCCACTAGGACCAGACTTTACGATCTACGGCAAAGGAGTTCTCTTCGGGGTTCCGATCCCAGTGGTGATCTTCCTCGCCCTAGGCGCCTTCCTGATCTGGCTGTTGACCCAGACGCGCTTCGGCCGCAACGTCTTCGCCGTCGGCGGCAACCGCGAGGCCGCAATCCTCGCCGGGATTCATG
>JBKKAO010000546.1:0-6419 GCA_046714645.1 Burkholderiales bacterium
GCAAAAAAATCTACAGGAACATTCCCAGCAGCAGCCAGGCGCCCCAAGCCATGAGCGATACGCCCGCAACGCGCGGGATCCAGGTCTGGCGCGGCGTGCTCTTCTCCACCAGGACGTAGATCGCCAGCAGGACCACCCAGAGCATATTCATGACGCCGGTCACGAACAGCACCGCCATCAGCGCCCAACAACAGCCCACGCAGAAGGTGCCCAGGCGCAGACCCTCTCGCAGAGCATCAAACCCCCGCCAGCCTGAACACTGCAGGATAAGCGACAGCGGGGACTGGCATCGTCGCAAGCAAGCCGTCTTAAGCGGCGCGAACTGATAGGCACCGGCCGCGATCAGGATCAGCGCGCTCAACGCAGGCGCCGAGCTTGCCATCATCGGTGAGACCAGCGCCGCGCTGAGCAACCCCCAGTGCAGGAGTGTTGCGCCCACGCTGAAGGCGATCCACGCGAGCAGATAACCCGTCACGAATGCGCCCACACTGCGACGCGCCGCCACTGCACCCCGCGCCAGGTCTACGACGCGCCCGACCAGTTTCGCGGCGGGATATGCCGACGGGGCCATCATCGCGATCATCATGAGCGCCCACATGAGGAACACGAGCGCGAGGTCGGCCGCGCCCCACGCGACCATGCGGGGCATGAGCAGCATGTCTGCCGCCTGGTCCATATTGCGCATGCCCCAATCCATCCATGCCAGGTACGCGCCCGTTGCCACCAGCAGGGCGGCAGTGAGCACGAGCGCGAAGCCCGCTGGCGTCCTCAGCGCGCGCAATCCTGCTAGCGGCACTGAGACCAAGTCAAGCCGTATACCAGAAGTGCGAGAGGAAGCCGTTCTTGTTGGAAAAATCCATATTGAACCCTTGATCGCGTAACGATTGGCGCGTGGACTTGGCGATCGTAAGGGGGTAGTTGGGATCTGGGCTGACCGGGGCGTCATGGACGATGACGTCTGCGCCACCCGCACCCTGCAACGCCGTTACGTCGATCTCGCCCAGACCCGAGAGCACCATGCCCCGCCGTTTGCCCTTGGTCACGAAATCCATCTGGGCTGCCTTCGGCGGCAGCTCTTCCGAGATCAAAGCCCGCAGTCCCGCAAGCTGTCCACCCGCTTTGCCTGTAAAGATCTGATCCAACGCTGCCCGCTGTGCCGTGCTGGCGCGCTGATCGACATAAAGCCCCACTCTCCAGTTGCCTTTTAGTATGTGTCCCGGAATGTAATCCGCCAACATCACGTTCAAGCCGTCGAGCGGGGTCCCTTCGAAATTCCCGGTATCGATGTGCCATGCCTGCAGCCCCGAGCAGTAGCCAGCACTGGGGGCGCTAAGGAAGATGCACGGGCAGGCAACTTCGCAGTTGCAAGCCTGGACGTACAGCCCGCGCACACTGAAGCGCTGGGGCGCACCGCTCTCCGGCTTGGTTTGCGCCGCCGCCTCGCCGATGCCAAAGATCCGGTCAAACATGGAGGTCGCTGTAGCTGCCGCGGCGAAGGTGAGAAACCCTCGGCGCTTGGATGATCCGGGGATGTGGTTGTGCTCCTTGGTGCTCATCTTAATCCTCCTTCGAATGTGCTCTTGGTCATAAAAGAGATTTCCGGACGCCAGATGGACAACTCGGATCAGCCGACTTTAGGTCTACATTAGGTCTACACACTCCAGCGTCGTACAACGATACTCCTCGCCCTCCCGGCAAGCAATAGCCTTCTCCAATATCGAATTGCCTCATAAAAAAAGTTACCGCTAGGAGGGTCTAAAAAGGTCGTAGCTGTTCCTCTTTACCGGTTGGCTTGAGTGCGGATTCCGGCGAAGCCGGGCCAGCATTCGGGCCGATGTAGGGGCACGAGGATTGGGGTCAAGTCTTTCTTTATCAGTTTCTCGGTTCATCTAGCTGGGCTCGTCGTTGGTGACCGACGCCTTAGGTCGCATCACCCGCTCTAGCTGCGATGAACAAAATCGGCTGGCGTGGATTGCCGTCCCCGGAAGCCCACGCTTTATCCGGAGACGTGACGGAATCGTGCCGAGCGGTAGAAGAGCACATGACGCTGCACGAGATGGGCAACCTATTTGGCCAGATCCCGGCAACCCGTGCTCTCGGGATCATCGGTGCATAGGCAAGGCGCGGTGGCAGGGTCATTTCGATGAAACGATTCGCCTGGCAACGGATCGAGGCGCCCGGCCTGAACTTGCCGTCACCCATTTATGCTACGCCGAGGCGTTTGCGCGGACGCAAATTGCGGAACGAGCGGCCGAGCAGCTAAGTCTGGCGGAATCGCTCTTCAGTGAGATGCAGATGAGGTGCTGGCCGGAGCGTGCGCAGGCGTTGCGGGCAAAGCTTATTGTCTAATAGGCCCTTACCTAGCGCGTGTTACATTCACACGCCTGTTAGATCGTTCGAGATACTCATGAGATTCGTTTGTACACGCACCATTGCCGCGCTCGGTATGCCATTTCTATTTATCGCATTGTGGGTGCTGTCTTCGGCGGGAGGGGCCTCCGAGAGAGCCGCAATCGCTAGCGCACACCCGCTCGCTACTCAAGCCGGCATGGAGGTTCTTGCCAAGGGCGGTAACGCCTTTGATGCGGCGGTCGCCGTCGCAGCGGCGCTTGCCGTCGTGGAGCCTTTCTCGTCCGGATTGGGCGGCGGCGGATTTTTTTTGTTCCACCGCGCTCAAGACAAGCACGAGATTGTTATCGATGCCCGCGAGACGGCACCCGCTGCCGTTGGCAAGGACACGTACTTAGGCGCGGATGGTAACCCCGATCCGCGGAGTGCTCTCGATGGCGCCAAGGCCGCGGGCATTCCCGGCACACCGGCAGGTTTGGATTGGATCGCGAACAAATACGGACGTTTGCCGCTTAAAGACCTGCTTCAGCCCGCTATTGGGCTCGCGCACAAAGGGTTTCCCGTGGATAGCCGTTATCTCGCCGCCGCTACGTTTCGCGAGCCCGTGCTGAAATCCGACGCTAACACTTCTGCTATTTTCCTGGATCAAGGAAAGCTTCCGCCGGTGGGCTTTGTCGTGAAGCAGCCCCAACTCGCCGGGATTCTGGAGTCTCTCGCACAACGCGGGCGCGAGGGTTTCTACAAGGGAGAAGTGGCTCGGCGATTAGTAAGAGCGGTGGTGAACCAAGGCGGAAACTGGGCGCTTGCGGATTTGGAAAACTACCGGGTCGTTGAGCGCCCGGCGCTGTCCTTTGCGTATCGCGGGGCCAGAGTGACCTGCGCCACCTTGCCCTCTTCGGGTTGCCTTGTCATGGCGCAAGCGCTGCAGATTCTGCAGGATGTCGACCTATCGAGCGCACCAGCGGCGCAGCGCTCACACTTGCTCATCGAAGCGCTTCGTCGCGGTTATCAAGATCGCGTGCGCTACATGGGAGATCCTGACTTCGTCGGCGTTCCCACTGAAAAGTTGGCCAGCACCGAATACGCGCGACAACGCGGAAAATCCATCGATCCCTTACGGGCGACGACGAGCGAGGCCCTCGATATGGCCGTAAGGGAAGGTGGCAATACCACGCATTTCTCCATCGTGGATGCCGAAGGCAATCGCGTCTCGGCCACCTTGAGCGTGAACTTGCCCTTTGGCGCCGGTGTGGTTGCGGGCGATACGGGCGTGCTGCTCAACGATGAGATGAACGATTTCGCCATCAGCCCCGGCACTGCGACGGCCTATTCGCTGGCCGGTAGCGCGGCTAACGCACTGGCGCCTGGCAAGCGTCCGTTGTCGAGTATGACTCCTACGTTCGTGGAAGACGACGAAGGCGTATTGGTGATCGGAACCCCAGGCGGGTCGCGCATTATTTCCATGCTGCTGCTGGCCATCGTGGACTTCACGGGAAAGAATCCTCGCGACTTGGAGCGGGTCGTGGGGCTGCCCCGTTTTCATCATCAGTATTTACCCGACCGCGTGGAATACGAGCCAGGGGGCTTCGATAAAGACTGGATCGAAGCGTTGAAGGCCTTGGGGCACAATATGCAGGAGGGCAAGCGGCGTTGGGGCAATATGCAGGCGGTCTACATTGACAAGAACTCCGGTACTGTCAAGGCCTACAACGACCCCCGCGGAAAATCCGGCGTATTGTTCTGATACAGTAAAGACCTCGAACGAGGAGAGCCTCCGTGAACTACTTGTCAAACCGGCCCGGTCATTCCCCACCCACTATGGAAAGTAACGATGGCAAATGAGCCCGCCGCGAATGTAGCGCAATCGAACCGCCTACCCATCAAAACCACCTTCCTCGATTTCGAGTTGCCCATCGCGGAGCTGGAAGCAAAGATTGAAGAGTTACGCTACGTGCAAGACGATTCCGCGCTCGACATCTCCGAAGAGATCGGAAAGCTGCGGAAGAAAAGCCAGACTCTTACGAAGGAGATCTACGGCAAGCTCTCGCCTTGGCAGGTCTCGCAGGTGGCGCGGCATCCCCAGCGCCCTTACACCATGGACTACATTCAGAATCTATTCACGGATTTCGAGGAGTTGCACGGCGATCGCAATTTTGCCGACGACCCTTCCGTCATCGGCGGCCTGGCGCGATTTGGCGGCCAAAGTGTGATGGTGATCGGTCATCAGAAGGGGCGTGACACTAAGGAGAAAATCTACCGTAACTTCGGCATGCCCCGGCCGGAAGGTTATCGCAAAGCCTTACGCTTGATGAATTTAGCGGAGAAGTTCGGGATTGCGCTGCTAACCTTCGTCGATACGCCGGGAGCCTATCCGGGGGTAGGGGCTGAAGAGCGGGGCCAGTCCGAGGCCATCGGAAAAAACCTCTACGCCATGTCGAGTCTGCGTGTACCGGTGATCGTGACGGTGATCGGCGAGGGCGGCTCCGGTGGCGCGCTTGCTATCGCGGTAGGTGATACCATCATCATGTTGCAGTACTCCATCTATTCGGTGATCTCGCCCGAAGGTTGTGCCTCGATACTCTGGAAGAGTGCCGAAAAAGCACCCGATGCGGCCGACTCTTTAGGTATTACGGCCAGCCGCTTGAAGACCCTCGGGTTGGTGGACAAGATCGTCAGCGAGCCTTCCGGTGGCGCGCACCGAGATCCTAGCATGATGATGCAGACCATGCGCCGTGCCCTGCAAGAGGCCCTTTCCGAGGCGCAGGCCAAGCCGGTGGACGAGTTGTTGGAAGCGCGCTTCAAGCGGCTCATGGGTTATGGAAAATTCAAAGAACTCGCCGATCGCTAAGCAGTCCTTCGAGGCCCAAGAATCCCCCGCTTCGCCGGGGGATTTTGTTTTCCAAAGGGAGACGGTGCGGGTACTTGAATTAGGTGTTCTCCAATTTTTGCGGCAACGCGCTTTGGTTGGGGCGCGGCTGTGTTTGGGATTAAGCGGCGGGATCGATTCGATGGTACTGTTGGAGATCCTGAGCCGTTTGCGCGCTCATCTCAAGGAGCCGCCGCAGGCCATGCACGTTCATCATGGCATCAGTGCGCACGCAGACCGCTGGGCACAGTTCTGCCAGAGTGCTTGCGAAGTCCGGGGAATATCTCTGAGCCTCCAAACCGTACAGGTAACCCGGCGGGGTGGAGAGAGTCCCGAAGAGCAGGCGCGCATGCGGCGCTATGCGGCCTTTGAACGTGCGGACGCGGATGCCATCTTGCTGGCTCATCATCTGGATGATCAGTGCGAGACCTTCTTCCTTCGCTTGCTTCGGGGAAGTGGCGTGACGGGCCTTGGGGGGATGGCTCAAGACAGACCCTTGGCCCGCCATTCTTCCAAGCGAGTCGCTCGTCCCTTGCTATCGGTGGCACGCCAGCAAGTTCTCGCCTATGCGCGGTCGAGATCTTTGTCTTGGATAGAGGATGAAAGCAATGGGGATCTCAACTTGGCCCGCAATTTCTTGCGCCGTGATGTCCTCCCGCTTATTGATTCGAGATTCCCCGCTTATCGCGCAATGATCGGACGTGCCCTGGGGAGTCTCCGGGACGCTAGTGCCTTGGTAAAAGCCAGAGCCTGTGCGGATTTGCAGCATGTGCGGCGGCACCAATCTCTCACGGTGGAGCGTTTGCGAGAGATAGGATGTGAACGAGCGCTGGCGGTACTGCGCCTGCACCTGGAAGACCATGGCTGCCGGGCGCCGCCACGAGCCCGGTTGGAAGAGGTGCTGCGGCAAAGCTTCGGCGCCAAGGAGGGCGCGCGAGTCGCGGTGAACCTAGGAGAGGGTTCCTACCGGCGTTTTCGCGGCGGGCTTTTCTGGGTTAGTGCGGTGCCGGCGGGAGGCAGCGCTATTCCTTGGGACGGCGCGGGGCAGGCCGCCGTCCCAGGAGGGGATCTAAAATTCACGGTGCGACTAGGTGAGGGCTTGAGCCGGTGCAAACTCATGCAAGCCCCCTGTATTGTACGTTTTCGGAATGGTGGCGAGCGCTTGAAAGCGGCGCCAAACCGGCCGAGTCGCTCGCTCAAGAAC
>JBKKAO010000547.1:0-4520 GCA_046714645.1 Burkholderiales bacterium
GTCTTTGTCCAGGTCAAGCGTCAAGTGGGATGTCCAAAGTTTCGGTCAACATTTCGTCGGTGGTCTCCGAAGGCTCCGAAGGCTTAAACGTTAGGCTGTACGCGCGCGTGACGGGTATAACGATAAAGCCTTCGGAAGCCTTCGGAAAGCCCCATACGTCCCTAACCGGCAAAGCCTTCGGAGTCTTCGCCATGCCGCTCATCTCAGGCTCAAGCCGTGGAAAATCACGTGACCGGATGTCTCGCGCCCTTTCGAGAATCGCTGCTCTAGTTGTCCGGAAAAGCGCATTTGAGAAGGCGGCTTCTCGCCGCGGAGTTCCTTCCACGAGTGGTAGTTGCCGTAAAGCACGCTGCTTCGAGCCTGAGCCGCCGGATCCGAGCCATCGCAGCGCTCCGCGAGCCATAGCCCAAGGGAGTCTTGCATGTCGAGATAGTCATCGGTGGCCAGGGTGACAGTTGAGGGAGGCGCTAATCCGCCTGCCTGCCATTCGAGGCAGCCGATAATCAACCAGTCTAGGACTGCCGCCCCCTCTGCTCGCAGTTTTGAGGGCATGGCCCTATCGACTCGTGCGCCGGTGAACCTCGCATTGAACGGGATTAGGTGAATGCGTCGGCGCATTGCTTCATCCACCACTCGAATGGAGGGTTTGGAGTTTCCGCAGATGACGTGCTTGTGGGTGCGCTTGAACTCGAAGAAGTCCTGGCGCATAAATCGCCCGGTCAATGTGGCGTCGCCTGTCAATTGCTTGATGCGCGCCTCGGCCCAGTGCTGGCCTTCCTCCAATTCGGAGGAAATCGCAAGCCTCACGCCCATCAAATTGGCGATGTCAGTAGGATGCCGGTCGCCGCGGGTTTCCATCAACGTCTCGCTCGGAACCTGCCTCGCATAGGTGCCTAGTAGTTCAAGCGCCAAATCAAGCAGGGTGCTTTTGCCGTTGGCGCCTACGCCATAGAAGAACGCGAGCACATGGTCGCGAACATCGCCTGTCAGGGTGTACCCTAGGAGCCTCTGCAAGTAATCCTCTAGGTCGGAGTCATCGCAGGTCACGTCTTTAAGGAAAGCGCGCCAGGCGGCCGTAGAACCCGTCTGCGGGGACACTGATGTGACTTGTGTAAGGAGATCCGCCCGCCGATGGCTTCGAAGCGCACCCGTGCGTAGCTCTACCGTCCCGCCTGGAGTGTTGAGGAGATAAGAATCGGCGTCCAAAGCCTCTGGGACGACGGCAATCGCCGGATCGCAGCGCGCAAGCTTCTCTACAGCCGCGATGGTCTTTGCGCTGGCGAGCTGCCGCGATAACGATTCACTAGACGCCCGGTCCGCCGCCGCCCTGCACACGGTGCGAATCAAGTCGAATACCGCAACAGTACGATCCTCCGTCCAGCGCTGGCCGTTCCAGCGCAGCCACTTACTCCACGGCGCCACGAAGCGCAGGTCCTCTCCGTGGCACGCTATGAACGCGAGGGCAAGCGCATCATCTGAAAACTCAGGCGGACGTATGGCCTTGTCGTGGGAGTCCATGAGCGCGATCACTTCGGCGGATTCACGTCGCATGCTGGATCTCGTGGAGGAATCTCAAGATGCGGCGGCGGCATTCACCTGCTCGTTCACGCCTGGCCGGGTCGATGGCATCGCCTTGTGCAATTTCGGCCAGGAGCACCCAACAAACAGTTAGCTCGAACTCCAGCGCATGGATGACGTCTGCCGCGCGCCAGGGGCGCTTGATGGGCTTTAGCGGCTTGCCGTCATCACCGATTCGCCGTTCGGGAAACAGCGCGTCGAATTCCAGGCCGATCGCCCCAAGCACTTCTTCGACGGAACATCCTCCGAAGTCATGCGCCAAAATTCGGCCGTCGTCGAGTTCGCGAATGCTCAGGCTCGGCCGTTTGTCTGGGTGCGCCGGACACCTCGCCAGCCATCGGCCTTGGCCGGTACGGCGCACGCCATCGAGTTGGGATAGGAGATTATCGACGCTCATTTGCCCCGCTCGTGCAAGAGTCTCGCCGCTGCCTCCGAGAGGCGCCTTGCCATCGAGCACCGCCAGCATTGCAGACAAAGGTAGTGATGCGCCGCCATCGGCCGGTAGAGCACGCCGCAACCGAAACATTTTGTCCTTGGCGATGGCGATGGCGAGAATGCCAAGACGGTGGCGGTCATCGCGGACCGCCTTCGCGCCGGCCGAACAGCTGATCCAGCATCGCGAGCCCGGCGTGTTGCCGCTTGCACCTGGCGCGGGTAGACTGCGGTTTCGTGCTGGTGGTCTTTTGGGCCGGCTCGGTCTTAGCGCCGGGCGCGGCTCGATTTTTTTTTGAGGTCACGTGCCCCGTCCCTTGCGCGGGCCGACGCGCCGCGACCGGAGCGCCGCCAACACCTCGTCCACGTCATACCGATAGGTATCGCCGATCTTGATGTACGGAACCAGCCGCCGCGCCAGCCGATCTTTCTGAAGCCAACTCACACTGATGCCCAACTGCGGCGCCAGGTCCTTATCTGAGACTAGTTTTTTCTCCGCCATACACTTAAACACCTCTTATCCGGTGTTTGCATTTTCTGGTAGGGAGTTGCCGCTATAAACCGTTCTAGCTTTTTTTATTTTTCTCGGAACGCTTGACGGCCGATAATTTCATGGCGTCTTCCCATGCCTGATGGGTTTGCAGCACGATGGCCTCCGAGGTCTTAAATTCTTCGGCGGTTACGCGGATGGCTTCAGATGGCGGTGCGCCTTCGGATAATCTCTGGGCGACTTTGGCGTGTACGACGTGCGCCGGTGGGATTGGGGACTTCGACGGCTCCCTGCCGGCGCGGTCATTGTTGCTCTGCGCTTTGCGTTGTTTTTCGATTCGGTAATAGGTGGCCTTAACCCATCCGAAGGGCTCGCGAATAGTCGCCGCCACGCCCTTGGCAGCCATGATGCTGAAGCGTCCGTCAGCGCCCTTGCACCCGCTCATGATCGCGTGAGCGTGTTGGGAAATCCTGCGCTCCGAATGCTGGCTCCAGCCCTTGGGCCGCCCGCCTCCTCCCAGGGCCTCATCAATCGTTCGCACCTCGGCTGCAATGTACCGCCTTCGTGCTTTTCGGCAAGCATCAACCATCCAGCGCGCCGGTGGCCTGCCAAAGACGCCACATTGGTGAACCGCGTACAACAGCGCTGAGACATCACCCTTATAGAACGAGACACATAAATCTTCCATCATGTGCTCGAAGGCCTCATCGAGGCCATCGTTATCCACGCCGCCCCCGCATCTTCATCACCTTGGCCGAAGGTTTCGCTCCTGCCATCGTCAGAAAGTGATCCTCGATTAGTTGCATCGGTTTGCGTAGTCGCTCAACGTCGATGTTCAGATAATGCTTGCCGGTGACATCTTGTGCTTTGTGATTGAGCAATCGCTTGACGGTGAAGCTAGAAATGTCGAGCGATTCGGCCGCGGTGCCGAAGGTGCGGCGCAAGGTGTGCAGGGTAAATTCCACGCCGGACACGGCAATGATTTTGCGAAGCTGCCTCTTGGGCTCAATCAGCACGCCCAGTTCGCCAGGGAAAACGTACACACTGTTTTTGCTCTGGTGCCTGCGGGTCAGCATGGCGGTCAGGTAATCGCCCAGAGGTAATGCGTGCGGCATGCGGTTTTTGCTGGTCGCTAGCGTGAATGCGCGCCGCTCCAGACTTACGTCATCCCATTTCAGCGAAGTCGCTTCACCGCGCCGAAGCCCCGTCATCAGCAGAAAGACTAGAAGATCCTTCACCACATCGGCGCGCCCCTTGATGGCGGAGCCATCTAGTTCCTGGACTGCCTTCCACCACGCCGGGAACTGATCTCTCTCTATGATCTGGCGCTTCGGGTCTTGGCGGTGCCAAAGCTTCTTGCGCCCTAGTATGGCGACGGGATTCGGATTGATGAGCGGAAGCCCATCGGGACCCGATGCGTAGTTAAAGATCGCCCTCGCCAAGCGCATGGCGTAGTTCGCCACGGCCTCGGATTCGATGCCTAGAAACTTGTCCTTCACGTCGTTGGCGGTAATTGTCTGGATGGGCCGGTTCATCCAGTCCTTGATCGGGCCGCCCTGCCCTCGTGGATCCGGCCCTCGTGGATCGAGCGCGCCCACTAAGCGCTTGTAGTCGTACTTGGTGCGCTCGCTCAATTTCCGCTCCCGGATGAACTCCTTGAAGACATCGCCAAAGGTCAGCGCGCCGTCGGGAAGGATGCCGTCATTCTTGGCAAGGGCGGCTTGTACTGTCTCCCCATTCGCACCGCGTGCAATGGCCCCTAGCGCTTCGGCAGCCTTTGACCGGGCTTGGTATACCGTTAACTCATCTGTAGTTCCCAGGGTTGCCCTGACTCGCCCTGCAGGGGATCGCCGGTCCACTACAAAGGCCTTGCCGCCAGCCCGGGTGATGCGCAGTTGTAGCCCTGGTTGCTCGCTGTCGGAATAGAACATCTGGTCCTTGTCGGCGGGGCATGATGCGCGGCGGACAATCGCGTCAGTAAGCTTGATTTGCGGCATGATGATTTCCCATCCGTAGTCCC
>JBKKAO010000548.1:0-4144 GCA_046714645.1 Burkholderiales bacterium
GGTGGACGTGGAGCGTCGAGCGCTGGCCTGGGTGCTGGGCCACGACCTGTGGAATTGGTCGCGCCTGGCACTTTGGTCTTTGCTGGGATAGACCATGAGCACATCTGTCTTCAGCCAGCATTGGTACCGGGTGAACACGCTGCATCCGCGGCTGCGCGCTCATGTGAGCGTGCAAAGACGCTTCTATCGCGGTGCGGCCTGGTACCTGCTGCGAGATGCAAGCTCGGGGCGCTTTCATCGCGTAAGCGAGACGGCCTATCACGTGGCGGGCCGCTTGACTGGTGGCGCTTCGGTCCAGGAGATCTGGGACCTTGTGGTGGAACGCTTAGGCGAGTGCGCACCCACCCAAGATGAAGTCATTGCGCTCTTGAGCACCTTGCACGAGAACCATCTGATCCAATCGGAGAGGGTCCCCGATGTGGACGAGCTGTTTTCGCGCCGCGATAGTGCCGCCAAGAAGAAACGCCTCATCGCGGTTAATCCGTTTTCCTTTCGGGTGCCGCTACTGGACCCCACGATGCTGCTCAATCGCTGGGTGCGATGGGTCAGGCCGCTCTACACGCGAGCGGGACTGATGGTTTGGGCGCTGGTCGTTGCCGTGGCGTTAAGCGCCCTATCGCCTCATTGGCGCGAGGTCACGAGCTATGGCGCCCGCCTAATGGAAACCCGTTATCTGGTGCTGATGGCGCTGTGCTATCCAGTGATCAAAGCCTTGCATGAGCTAGGGCACGCCTTTGCGGTGCGGGTGTGGGGAGGCGAGGTGCGGGAAATGGGCGTGGCGCTGATGATGTTGATCCCCGTTCCCTACGTGGATGCCTCCGCGGCATCCGGGTTCAAGGAGCGGCACCGGCGCGTCGTCGTGGGGGCGGCGGGCATCATGGTCGAACTGTTCTTGGCCGCGTTGGCCGCCTTGCTATGGTTGAACGCCGAGCAGGGTATGGCGCGAGATATTGCCTTCGTCGTCATGGCCCTTGGCGGATTGTCCACGGCGTTGTTCAACGGCAATCCATTGATGCGCCTGGACGGCTACTACGTACTCTCCGATGCCCTGGAGACCCCCAATCTTGGTGCTCGCAGCAATGCGTCGTTCTTGGCCTTGGTGCAAAGATACTTGCTTGGGGTCAAGCACGCCGTTGCGCCGCGTGCCGGCGCCTTTGAACGATGGTTTCTCCCCCTCTTCGCCGTGGCTTCAAACCTGTACCGGCTATTCATATCCGGGGTCATACTCTTGTGGATCAGCGCCAAGTCCTTGCCATTGGCGCTGCTGCTGGGCGGCTGGGTGCTCTTCACATCGTTAGGCGTGCCCGTCTACCGGGCCAAGAATTTCCTGCTTCGGTCCCCCGCGCTTGCGCGCTATCGTACGCGGGCTGTGGGTGCTTCGCTGGGAATACTGCTCGCGGCCCTCGCATTCTTGTTCGTGATTCCGGTCCCTGCGTCCAGCCCCGCCCTGGGTGTGGTGTGGTTTCCCGAAGGGGCACAAATTCGCGCACCGGCGAGCGGATTCGTTAAGGCGGTTCACGGCGGCGATGGTGCTTCCGTAGCCCCTGGTGCCGTGGTCATCGCGCTGCACAATCCGGAGATGGAGGCCGAGCTCAAGATAGGGGAGGCGCGCGTGCAAGGGTTGCAAGTGCGCGTGCGTCATGCCCTGTGGGACCAACCCGCGGACCTGCAAGCAGCCTCGCAAGAACTTGCGAGCGTCGAGGCTCAACTTCGCGAAACGCAGCGCCAGGCCGAGGGGATGCGCATACAGGCACAGGTGGGCGGGCAGTTGGTTCTCCCGCATGCGGCGGATCTTCTGGGGTCTTATATCAAACAAGGCACCACCCTCGGACATGTGGTTACGCGAGACGATCTCGTCATCCGTGTTGCTGTTTCTCAAGAGCAAGCGGGCCGCATCCGCGAGGGAATCCATACCGTAGAGGTCCAACTGCGCGAACGTCCAGCCGCGATCCATCACGCACGCGTGCTGCGCGAAGTGCCTGCCGCGGGGAATCAACTTCACAGCGCGGCACTGGGAGATCGCGCAGGTGGATACCTTCGCACGGACCCGGCGGATACCGATGGGCTGAAAACACTCGAGCCCGTGTTCTTCTTCGATCTGGGGGTCCCGGGCATGAAACCCGAGCGCGTCGGAGGTCGCGTACACGTGCGTTTTGATCACGGCGCGGAACCCATCGCCTTTCAGCTCAGACGAACACTCCGCCAAGTGTTCTTGCGGCACGTGGGGAGCTAACCAGCCATGCTAGCGAAGCTTGAGCCCCTTCCCATCCCCGGTATCGTTCTGGGGAGCTATCCCGAGCGCCGGAGGCAGGCATCGGCCGACGCGCTCTTGGAACGCGCACGCGGAGTTCTGCCGCCCTTCAGACGTAGAGACGACTGGGAGGCCTTTACCTGGGAGACGCGGGCGCGCCAAGAAGTATTGGAACCCCTGGCGGACGAATCGCTGGCTCGCATCATCGACGTCACGCGCAAGCTTCTCTTTAGCGAGGGCTTCGAGCATGGTCTGCTGACCCAGGGTGCGGCCTGCGTGTGCGAAGCCTCACACCGCACCTTAGGCCTAAGGCCCTATGAAACGCAGCTCATCGCGGCCAGACTCATGCTGGACAATCAGCTGGCCGAAATGGCAACCGGCGAAGGCAAGACGCTGGCGACCGCCGTGGCCGCGGGCATCGCCGCCATGGCGGGAATTCCTGGGCATTGCATCACCGCTAACGATTACTTGGCTACGCGCGACGCGGAGCAGATGCGTCCCCTGTACGAGAAGCTGGGCCTCTCGATCGGTACCGTGACCCAACACGACGATGCCCCCGCACGCCATGCCGCCTACGCTTGCGACATCACCTACTGCACCGCCAAGGAGTTGGTGTTCGATTACCTTAAAGATAGCGTGCAGCTGGGCCGCTCGAAGCACGATGTCCTACACCGGGTGCAAACTATTTGCCGGCAAGAAACGGGCGGACAGCAACCGTTCCTTCGCGGGCTGTGCATGGCCATCGTCGATGAAGCCGACAGCGTGTTGCTCGATGAAGCGGGAACCCCGCTCATACTGGCGCGCCCGTGCCCAGCACCGCGGGAATCCAAGGTTCTGCTGCACGCCCTGCGGATCGCCAAGAATCTACGGCCGCAGCGGCATTACATCCTGTCGAGCGAGCATGTCGAACTAACCGGTCAAGCCAAGGAGTTGCTGGCGAAGCTCGCGGGCCAGCCAACGGGCCTGTGGCGCGACCCGCGCCAGCACGAGGAGGTGATGACACAGGCCTTGACCGCCTTGCATCTCTTTCAACGCGACCGGCACTATGTCCTTCGAGCGGGGAAGATTTGCATCATCGACCAAACCACGGGGCGCCTGGCCCATGGCCGTGTTTGGGCGCGGGGTTTGCACCAACTAATCGAACTCAAGGAAGGGTGCCAGATCACCGGCGGGCAGGACACCATCGCGCAGATCACTTTTCAACGCTTCTTCCCTCGCTATTTGCGCCTGGCCGGCACCAGCGGCACCTTGAGCGAGGCGCGCCGGGAGTTAAAAGCCGGCTACCGGTTGAGCGTGCGGCGCGTGCCGCTTCGGTGTGCCGGTCGAAGACGGGATCTCGGTACGCGTGTGTACGCGAGCCGGGATAGCAAGTGGCGGCAAGTGATCGAGAGCGTTAAGCGTTCGAGGCACCCGGGCCGCCCCACCCTCATCGGTACCGATAGCGTGGCGGACTCCGAGCAATTGAGCGTGCTCCTCACGCAAGCTGGGCTCGCCCACCAAACCCTCAATGCGCGCCAGGACCAGGCGGAAGCCCAAATCATTGCGAGCGCGGGTGTACAGGGAGCCATCACCGTGGCCACCAACATGGCGGGACGCGGCACCGACATCGCACTCGGAAAGGGCGTTGCCGCCCTGGGAGGATTGCACGTCATCTCCTGCCAACTCAACACGGAAGCACGCATCGACCGCCAACTCCACGGCCGGGCGGGACGGCAAGGCGATCCGGGGACGGTGGAAACTGTCCTTTGCCTGCAAGAGCCTCTCATCGAGCGTTGGATCCCCGGTTGGTTGCGCCGCTGCATCGTTTCCCTGGCGCCACAAGACGGCGTGGTCCCCGCGTGGATCGCCAGCGCAGTCATCAGATTCTCTCAAGGGCTCGAGGAAGTGTCACGC
>JBKKAO010000549.1:0-3188 GCA_046714645.1 Burkholderiales bacterium
TGACCGACTGCGACGGCACCCGCAGCACCCGGTCGGCGTTGTGCGCAAAGCGGAAGCTGCGCCCGCCGCTGGTCTCCGTGACCAGGCTGTAGCCCCGCAGGCTGTCAAGGGCAGCCTGCGCCTGCGCGTCCGAGACCTCCAGCACCGGGTTGCGGCTGGTTTTCTGGTTGCAGCCGGACACCAGGGCATTGAGCGTCAACGGGTAGCTGTCGGGAACGGTGCGCTGCTTTTCGATCAGCACGCCAAGTACGCGGGTTTCGAGAAGGGACAGGGTGGGCAGGGGTGAAGACATATCTAGATGAATGGTTCCTCGAGTTCAAACTCTTGGCTGAAGAGCGAGATCGCACTTGCTGCGACTTGATGTGTATCGTAGAAAGCGTAGGCGCCCACGCCAGCGGCACCTACTACCGGGAGCCAGCGAGCGACACCTTTTCCGATTACGCGCTGAGTAACACGGATCCCGACAGCCTGCGCGACAGCTTGAAGCATCCGGAGCGTGGCTCGACGAACGAGCAGTCGCTCTCCGGCCCGAACGACGAGATCACGGACGGCCTGTGCCGTTGTATGACGGAAGAGACAGTAGAGCATTTGCTCCTGAGTTAACTGCGCCTCCTTGCCGTAAATGGCCGCTATGTCCGCCACCAATTGAGACTGAATCTTCCAGACAGCCGTAAGTTCGGGCAAGAGCGTAAGCCAGCCCAATGGGCCGGGAGGAAGAGCAAGAGCGCCCGCTGTCAGAGCTGCCTTGCTGGCTGCTTTCCTACCCGCAGCGCGAGAGGCGTGGAGCGGGTTGGCCATTGCGAGGCGATCAGTTGTTGGAATCTTCCCAATGAAATCGAGAATCGCTTGGGCAACCTTCTTCGCTGGCCCGTGAGCATTGGATGGAGCGGATAGTTGTTGCTTTGGCATGAGGTGCTGTAGTCCGTGGACGCCTTACGAGACACAAGATCAGCTGCGGCGAGCCCTGCGCGGCTGGCGCACAGACAAGGCGCTCGATGGCAAACACCCGAAGCGCAGATCGCAAAATTGCTCGCCGTCAGCTGCATCGCCTGGTTAGCGAAGTAATCGGGCCAAAGCCGAAAATCGCCCGAAAGTCGCTCAGAAAAATTCATTGCAAATCAATCAGTTAGGTGGAGTGACTTGAGAGGCCTTTGGGGTGAACGATGGAAGTGGACCGACTTCCATGGCTTGAATCAAGCCGCGCGCAAGAGTGAACCGATGGCCCACGTGCTCATCGGCAAGAACTGCTCCAGCCAAGTCGCGCACGACCTGATGCACCTCGACCAATATCCGCCCGGCATCCTCCCGGTAAAAGGAAACTGGCTCGACGTGAGGATTGATCTCGCTCCATTGCTCCGTCCAATAAGCGCGGACTTCTTCAGGCCCACGGACAAAACCGCCCTTGAACGCTTTCGGCCAAGCCACGTCCGGAGTCATGAGGGCGAGGGCGGCGTCAATGTCTCGCGCGTTGAAGGCTGCGTACGCCGCACGGAGCAGTTCAATTTCTGATGCAGGTTGATCTGGCATAAAGAGGTATGGTGAAGGAGATGCGGCAGGGTCTAACGGCTAAGCTAACCGGCCCGCCGCCACCGACGCTCTCGAGCAAGAAGCCACGTACCGGCGGGTCCGGTTAAGCGCGTGGTTAGGCCCCGGCGCGACATCACGCGAGCACCTTTCGGCCGCCCGCGACCTTGAATGCAACAGGAATTTCGATACCGCCGTCCTTGGCATATGCTTGCACGAGGCGATCGAACGTAGTCCGAATGCGATCTCGAACCTCTTTGGGCTGCCGGCGAATGCCAATCGAGGTTCTCACCGTCCCGCCGAGGATTCCGTTCCATAGCTCCTCTGCACTTCCGAGTCGATGGACAAACGCATGTGTCTGAACGGCCACCTGCGCCAATCCGGCGGATCGTAGAAGTGCCGACAATTCCTGATCGTCCGAAAAGCGGAACATCGGTGGTCCTGTCGGGAGGTCTGGTGGCGGGCTCGCCTGCACCTCATTCACCGCGTCAAAGAAGATCCCATTCAAGCGATGGCGGGCTGGCACGTCCCACCAAGACAATGCGACAACTCCGCGCGGCGCGAGTATTCGTGCGAATTCACGAATGGCTCGCTCAGGCCGCGGGAAGTGCCCGATCCCGAAATTGCTCACGACTGCATCGAACGTTTGGTCGGGGAATGGAAGGTTCTCCGCATCGCCTTGACGAAAGTCAAGTCCGGGATACTGCGCCGCGGCGATTGCAACCATGCGCGGCGCGAGATCAATGCCGACGACTGGTGAAGCTCCGCGGCGGGCGGCTCGCGACGCGAGCACACCAGGACCAGTCGCGACATCCAAGACGCGAGCGCTCGCGCCCACCAAAGCCGCGTCGAGCAAAGGTTCGATCGCATAGCCAGTCACTTTCGTAAAGAAGTCGCGATAACCCTCCGCGATTTCGTCATGGGCGGCGCGCTCAAAGTCTCTAAAAGCGTCGGCGTCAATGGGGTGTTGGTTCATCGGTTGGCAGACCACGGGGGGCCGAACGCTTCCGATCAGCGGCCGCGAAGAAGCGGGGGAAGGCCCGCTTCGAAGCAGTCCGCTGCATCGGATGGTTGGGCGTGAGCGGCGCATGAACTCACGGTACTCTTCACAAAGTTTCGGGTGCCGCGAGATCGGCGGGAATCTTCTGCGACTCGGTCTCGAGGTCCCAAGCTTGCGCGACGATGCGCCAGGCGCCGCTGTCGCGGACAAGCACAACGGCGCTAACGTCGCGGGTCAGGTTAGAGCCGTTCTCGAGCATCTCACATGCAGCGAAAGCGACCGCCACGTTGCCGAAAACGCGTACGGTGCAGCCGAGGGTGTCTCTTCAAATGACACGAGCTTGCCTTCCGCTCGCAGCCGCCTCATGCGATCGACGAATTGATCGACCGTTTGGGGTTTTGCTGGTCGGGCTGCGGGGAAAAGACTTGCAGCGGGAAAGAATCCTTGCGCGAACGCAGCCCAGTTCGGATCCTCGTCGGGTTGTCCAAGCGAGGCTTCGAAACTGGGTACTGAGCAGTTCTCTTATGGCGGAGACGTCGTCGAATTGATGGTGTCTCTCCTGAACCATGGTTTCCTCCAGTCCCTTCATGCGAACGAAGTGACACGTTACGGGGTTGATTGCCTGCAGCCCAACGCAATGTAGACCGCACCAACCCAGCGGCCA
>JBKKAO010000550.1:0-4505 GCA_046714645.1 Burkholderiales bacterium
GGAACTGGAGACCAAGGTCCGGTGATGCAAAGGTAGTGTCCATCGAGGACTACGATAGCGGCAACATAACCACCGCTTTATACGCTCGCCGTTGCGTGAGCGAATCGAACCAGCGCTTGGCGTTGGGAAACTCCGGCCGCTCGATGCCTAGGGCAAACCAGCGCCAGATGGCGCAACCCATGGGGATGTCGCCCATGGTGAAGTGATCGCCCGCCACGAAGGCGCGATGCTTCAAGTGATCGTCGAAGTAGCCGAGAATTTCGATGGTATTCAAGCGAGAGTCTTCCATAGCCTTGGGATCGCGCTGATCCACCGGAGTGCGGATAAGGCTCCAGAACAGCGGACGAAAAGCCGGCCAGAAGGTGGTGTTCTGCCAGTCCATCCACATGTCCGCTTCGGCGCGTACCTTGACATCTTCGGGCCAAAGATTTCCGGCGCTGTGCTTGGCAGCGAGGTAACGAACGCTGGCATTGGATTCCCACATGACGAAGGCACCGTCTTCCAAGGTGGGTACCAGGCCGTTGGGATTGAGCGCACGATATTGCGGGGTATTCACTACGCCGAAAGCGCCGCCGGCATCGAGGCGCTGGTAGGGTAGGCCTAACTCCTCGCAACACCATAGCGGCTTCTGCACATTGACGGAATTATCGCGTCCCCAAATCTTCAGCATGATGCTCTCCTAGATCAACCACCCGAGCGCATTCGATCAATCGTGGCATCGATCAATTTGCGCGAAATACTGATGGGATTGGGTAAGGAGCGAAGCCTGTCCAGGGCGAACCACGCCGCGGCTTCGATCTCCGAGGGATCCGGATGGATCTCCCCTCCCGCGTAATCGCAATTGAACGCGATCATCAAGGAATGCGGAAAGGGCCACGACTGGCTTGCGAAGTAGCGCAGATGGGTGACTGCTATACCCACTTCTTCCTTGACTTCACGATGCAGGCAATGCTCCAGGCTCTCACCCGGCTCGACGAAGCCTGCCAAGGCGCTGTACATGCCGGGCGCGAAGTGCGGTGAGCGCGCAAGGAGAAGCTCGTCGTCACGCCGGACAAGCGCCATCACCGCGGGTGCCATGCGCGGGTAATGCGTCTGGTCACAGCTTGGACACAGGCGTGCGCGCTCACCCACTTTGATCACCGTGGGCGTGCCGCAGCGGCCGCAGTATTGATGGCTGCGATCCCAATCCATGATTTGCACCGCGCGTCCGGCGATGGCGAAGTGGTGATCGTCCAACAGGCCGAACAAACTGCGCAACCCCGCCCAACTCATGCCGCCGGGCGCGGGGACTTCGCTAGCGCACTCGGCGGAGAAACAATGCAGTTCGCCCAGGCAGCCCAGGTATTGATGACGCAGCGGCTTCAGTCCAATCTCACCCAGATCGCGCACCCGCGGAACTTCGGCGCGAATCCCCTCCTTTCGCACCAGCAGTTGGTTGCCTTGGAACGCAAACCACAATGCCGATTCGATGGCCGCATCGCCCGGCGCGACCATGGGAAGAAAGATCTCGGACACGATAACTATCGCTTGGGCATGTACAAATCGGTGATGCTGCCCTCGGCGATTTCCGCCGCGAAGAAAATCGTTTCCGACAAGGTGGGATGCGGGTGAATGGTGAGGCCAATATCGCCCGCCTCCGCGCCCATCTCCAAAGCCAGCACCGTCTCGGAGATGAGTTCGCCCGCGTTGGGGCCAACGATGGCGGCGCCCAACAAACGCTTGCTGTTTTTGTCGAAGAGGAGTTTGGTCATGCCTTCGTCGCGCCCCGTGGTGAGCGCACGCCCGCTCGCGGCCCAAGGAAATACGGCCTTGTCGCACTCGATGCCCTGCGCCTTCGCGGCGGTTTCGGTCAGCCCCATCCAAGCCACTTCCGGATCGGTATAGGCGACGGAAGGAATGGTGCGCGCATCGAAGGCCGCTTTGTGGCCCGCGATGACTTCCGCCGCGGTCTTGCCCTCGTGCGAAGCCTTGTGCGCCAGCATGGGCTCGCCTACGATATCGCCGATGGCGAAAATGTGGGGCACGTTGGTGCGTAAGTGTTTATCCACCGGAATGAATCCGCGCTCGCTGACTTGCACGCCCGCGGCTTCCGCGTTGATGGCGTTGCCGTTGGGTTTGCGCCCCACGGAAAGCAACACGCGGTCGTAGACTTGCGGTTGTGGCGCGCCTTCACCCTCGAAGGTCGCGCGGATGCCCTCGTTCAGCGCTTCGAGTTTGGACACCTTGATTTTAAGAAGGATGGCTTCGTAGCGTTTGGCTACGCGGTTGTGCAGCGGTTTGATGACATCGCGGTCGGCACCCGGAATCAGCCCATCGAGCAATTCCACCACGCTCACCTTGGAACCCAGCGCGTGGTAGACCGTGGCCATCTCCAATCCGATGATGCCCCCGCCGATCACCAGCAAACGCTTGGGTATATCCTTGAGAACCAAAGCGCCGGTAGAGTCCATCAAGCGCTCATCGTCGTAGGGAAAGCCCGGGATACGCGCGGGTTCAGAACCGGCGGCGATGACGGCGTTATCGAAGGAGATGGTCTTCTTGCCTTCGTCCGTATCCACCTCTAGCAGATGTGAAGAAGCGAAGCGGCCACTGCCGTACACCACCTGCACCTTGCGTTGTTTGGCGAGCCCCGCCAGTCCCTTCGTCAGGCGGCCCACCACGTTGTCCTTCCAACTACGCAAGGCATTGAGATCCACGTTTGGCGCGCCGAACTTCACGCCAAAGTGCGACATCTCTTCTGCTTCAGCAATCACGCGCGCGGAGTGGAGTAAGGCTTTGGAGGGAATGCAACCCACGTTCAAGCACACACCGCCCAACGACGGCCAGCGCTCCACCAGCACCACCTGCTTGCCCAGATCCGCGGCGCGGAAGGCTGCCGTGTAGCCGCCGGGGCCGGCACCCAATACGAGCACTTGGGTGTGAATATCGCCTTTTGGGAGGTGAGGCGTGAGGTGTGAGGCGTGAGGCGTTGCCGGGGCGGACTCCCTCTCCCCGCCCGCCGGGAGAGGCTGGACCTGTCCTGAGCTTGTCGAAGGAGGGTGAGGGGCGGGCGTAGCTGCACTCGTGCTAGCTTCCAACAAGAGAATCAAGCTCCCTTCCGCCAACTTATCGCCCACCTTGATCTTCACTTCCTTGACCACACCGGCCGCGGGCGAGGGGACATCCATCGTGGCTTTATCGGATTCCAGCGTGATCAAAGAATCCTCTGCTTTGACCGAGTCGCCGGGTTTGACGAACACTTCGATCACGGGGACATCTTTGTAGTCCCCGATATCGGGAACTTTTACTTCGACGATGTTGCTCATGAGTTGGGGCGTAAAGAGTAAGGGGTCAAGAGAACAGGCGGAGAGCCCTGTGGCGCAAGCCTATTCTCTAAGGTGCCCGTCGCCGAGCACGATGTATTTCTGCGAGGTCAATCCTTCCAAGCCGACCGGGCCGCGTGCGTGCAATTTATCGGTGGAGATACCGATCTCGGCCCCCAGGCCGTACTCGAATCCGTCGGCAAAGCGCGTGGAGGCGTTCACCATCACGGAACTCGAATCGACTTCGCGTAAGAACCGGCGCGCGCGCGTGAAATCTTCCGTCACGATTGCATCGGTGTGCGCCGAGCCGTAGAGCGTGATGTGATCCATGGCCTCGTCGAGGTCGCGCACCACTCGTATGGACAAGATGGGCGCCAGGTACTCCGTGTACCAATCTTCCTCCGTGGCGGGCGTCATCTGGGCAACGATGGCGCGCGCCGCGTCATCGCCGCGCAACTCCACGCTCTTGTCCAGATAGATCTTGCACAGCGGCGGCAGCATGCGCCGCGCGATGTCCGCATGTACCAGCAAGGTCTCCATGGTGTTGCAAGTTCCGTAACGCTGGGTCTTGGCATTATCGGCGATGCGAATGGCTTTGTCCAAATCGGCGCGATCGTCGATGTAGACGTGGCAAATACCGTCGAGATGCTTCAACACGGGAATCTTCGATTCCGCGGAAACGCGCTCGATCAAACCCTTGCCCCCGCGCGGCACGACGATATCGACGTAGTCCTTCATGGCCAGCAATTCGCCCACCGCAGCGCGATCCGTTACCTCGATAACCTGCACGGCGCTCTCTGGCAGGCCGGCGCTTTTCAGACCTTCTTGTACGCATGCCGCGATGGCTTGATTGGCGTGAATAGCCTCGGAACCGCCGCGCAAAATCGCCGCGTTACCGGACTTCAAGCATAGTCCCGCCGCGTCGGCGGTCACGTTTGGACGGGCTTCATAGATGATCGCCACCACACCGAGCGGTACGCGCATCTTGCCTACTTGAATGCCCGTGGGGCGAAATTTGAGATCGGTGATTTCCCCGATGGGATCCGCCAATTGCACGATCTGGCGCAAGCCCTCCGCCATCGAAGTGACGGACTTCCCCGTCAAGGCCAAGCGGTCGATCATGGCCGGGTCGAGTCCGCGGGCAGTGGCACCATCGACGTCGCGCTTGTTCGCGGCGAGCAATTTATCCGCATCGCGCTCGAT
>JBKKAO010000551.1:0-3072 GCA_046714645.1 Burkholderiales bacterium
GCCGCGACACCCCAGGTCTCGTAGTTAGGCAGCAGACCCACGAGAAAGGTGGCGATACCCATGATG
This sequence comes from Burkholderiales bacterium, assembly GCA_046714645.1. Classification (GTDB taxonomy): domain Bacteria; phylum Pseudomonadota; class Gammaproteobacteria; order Burkholderiales; family SHXO01; genus SHXO01. The sequence continues at coordinate 67 of JBKKAO010000551.1, forward strand.
AGGATGGTGGCCAAAAAAGTGTATTTGCGGCCTACCAGATCGCCGATGCGCCCGAACACGAGCGCTCCCAGGGGACGCACGATGAATCCGGCGGAGAACGCCAACAGCGCCAGGATCAGACCGGTGGTGGGATCGGTCTTGGCAAAGAATTGCTTAGCCATCACCGGAGCGAGGGAGCCGAAAAGAAAGAAGTCGTACCACTCGAACACGGTGCCCAGAGAGGCGGCGGACAAGATCTTTTTTTCCTCTCGGGTCAATGCGCTTGGGGCTCTCGCAGTTGCCATGGTTCTCCTTCTCGTTGAGGGGGTCCGCCAGGGGATCATTCAGACCGTACTCCGGTACGCCCGCGAACCGGACCGGCAAGGATACTATTGCGAAGTGATCAAACTACCTATCCAACGACGGATTTCTAGTTAAGAGGAGAAAACCACATGCAACACGTACGATTCGGCCGCACGGGGCTCCAGGTTTCGCGCCTATGCCTGGGCACCATGACCTTCGGGTTGCAATGCGACGAAGCCACTTCCTTCGCGATTCTGGATGCGGCCGCGGCAGGGGGGGTTACCTTCCTCGATACCGCTGACGTCTATCCCCTCGGCGGCACCCTGGACACCGGGGGCAGGACGGAGGAGATCGTGGGTAAATGGCTGCGGGGAAAACGCGAGGATTTCGTCCTTGCCACCAAGTGCAGCGGCAAGACGGGACCCGCCGCTTGGCAACAAGGCACCTCGCGCAAGCAGGTGCTCTGCGCCATCGACGCATCGCTCAAGCGCCTGGGCACCGACTACGTCGATCTCTACAAAGTGCACCACCTGGTTGCCAACACGCCCGCGGACGAAACCCTCGAAGCCTTCGATACGATCGTACGCAGCGGAAGGGCGCGCTACGCCGGGGTTTGTAACTACCATGCCTACAAGGTGGCGCGCTCCCTGGGGCGCAGCGAAGCCTTAGGTCTGGCGAAATATGTGTCCGTGCAGCCGCGCTACAATTTACTGTTTCGCCAGATCGAGCGCGAGCTACTCCCGCTGTGCGCGGAAGAAGGGCTCGCCGTCATTCCCTACACCCCGCTTGCCGGCGGCATGCTGACCGGAAAACACCGGCGCACTGTTGCGCCGCCCGAGGGGACGCGCTTCGCCTTAGGCACGGCGGGGAAGATGTACACCGAGCGTTACTGGAACGAGCGCGAATTCACCACCATCGAAGCGTTCTCGCAGCTCGCGAAGGACAGCGGCGCGGAGTTGGCTACGCTCGCCGTGGCATGGGTACTGGCCAATCCGGCCATCACCGCGCCCATCATCGGCGCCAGCAAACCGGAGCAATTGAAGGCCAGCATCGCGGCGGCGGAATTCAAGGTGGATGCGGCCCTTAAATCAAGACTCGACGAACTAAGCCACGAGTTTCGTATGGGGGACGCGGTGAGGTAGTCGTGTGCCGCCGCGCTCAAGGGCGCGACGCACCGCAAGACGCGCAGAACTTGCCTTGCACAGTATGCTTGGCGCCGCAGGCTTTGCAGGTCAGTCCCGCCGGCGCGGTTCGCGCCTTGAGCTGCAATAGCGCGCTCAGGCGGTCGGATTGGCGGAACACCGCGACCGCCAGCCAGAGCGCCGCGCCAGCAATGGCGAAAACAAACAGCCAGTCATGTGCGTTGCGCGCGCTACGGGAGAGCACCGGGTCCGCGATGAAGAGCGATACGCGATAACCTACCGAGGCCACGACCAAGGCGGTCACGGGGCGCAGCACCAATCCCAAACGCGCGGCATTCTCTCCGTGATCGGGCAACTGGCGAGAGGCTCTGAATCCCATATGCCCCAACAGCGCCAGCGCGACGCCGTAGCCCAAGAACCGGACGATGCCGGCGGCGGAGATGTCGTAGGCACTCAATTCGACGCGTTCGAACAAATCCACTTCGCCAATGATTCCTCCCAGCACAAGCGCCATGACCATACCCAGCGCGTAGCGCGTGAGCCAAGCCCAGCCGGTCTCTGGTGGTACCTCTGGCACCGCTTGCGCCTCCTCGGCCGCTTCGTAGGCTAGGCGCTGCTCTCTCTCGTGCGGGAGTTCGATATGACGATGGGGGGAAGTGGCCGGGGGAAGACCGCGGTGGGTGCGAACCGTTGGGGAGCGTTGAGACGCGCTTCGCCCCAACTCAGGGTTGATGCGCACCGTGGCCGCGAACGGCGGGGCGGTGTCTGCGGCTGCGGGAAGGCGTGGAGGAGACGTCTCGGTCTGGGCAAGCTGGGCCGCACAGGCGCGCAGATCGGCCGCCAGTTGATCGGCGTATTGGTAGCGTTCGAGAGGGTCCTTGGCGAGGGCTCGGTCGACGATTGTCGTGAGCCGGTCGGGGAGGCCTGGAATCACGCGGTTAAGGGGCTTGGCCGGTGTGTTGGCGACGTTATTGATCAACTGGATAAAATCCGCGCCGGCGAAAGGTGGCACTCCCGAAGCCATTTCGTAGAGCAGCACCCCGAGCGTAAAAATATCCGACCGGTGATCGATGGATAGACCGCTGATCTGCTCGGGGGACATGTATTTCGGGGAGCCTAGCATCAGACCTGTCTGGGTCTTGACTTCGGAATGGCGCATGCGGGCGATGCCGAAGTCCATGATCTTCACCTGAGTGCCGCGCACGATCATGATATTGGAGGGCTTGATATCCCGGTGAATGATTCCGGCTTGATGCGCGAAAGCGAGACCCTCGGCGATCTGGGCTCCGATATCGAGCATGATGGGCAGTGGTAGGCGGCGTTGGGACATCAGCCGGCTGAGTTCGATTCCCTCTAGGAACTCGATGGCCATGTAGGCCAGCTCGCGCTCGCGGCCGATGTCGTGAATGGTGATGATGTTCGGGTGATTGAGACTCCCCGCCGCCCGCGCTTCCTGAAGAAAGCGTGCTTCGTACTCCGCGCGCTCGGCGGGGTCGCTCGGCAGCGAAATGGTCTTGATGGCGACCGTGCGTCCCAGCGCCGGGTCCTCGGCCAAGTGCACCACGCCCATGGCGCCACGCCC
>JBKKAO010000552.1:0-3182 GCA_046714645.1 Burkholderiales bacterium
GAGCACGATGGCCCCCGACTGAGTGACGGTGATGGGCTGGCCATCGGGTCCCGCGGGGTCCACCAGGGCCGGAATTATTGCCGCCGGATTGATCTTCAAGTATTCCCCCGAGCGCTGCTCCCCCTTCATGAGGTCAAGCTTGTGGGCGCGATAGGGCAGGCCCGCCTCCTCCAAGGCGACGGATGCGCGCAATCCGTTGGCCGTGCCGGCAAGATAAAGCTCGATCATTTGATGTTCTCCGTGAGGGTCTGTGTGAGGCGGCTGATTATAACGATGGAATATTTCTTGTTCTTTCACAGGACCTGGCGGGGATCAGAAGTGTGAAGTGTTGCGATTGGCGCGAAGCTTGAATACAGGCCCTTGTTGTGTCGCTGCATTAGTGCAATGTCATTGTGAAACTTGGTGGATATGGCATCGCTTTCCCAGACAGCGAGAGATCAATGGGTCGTTTAGCGAAGCAAGGGGGATAGAAATGAACACAGGGATTTTGAAATCGTGGAGAGGTCTTGCTTCGATAGCAAGCAGGGCTATGCTGTTGGCTGTCGTATTGGGTTTAAGTCTGGCTGGCTGCGCGAGTAAAGCTAAGCAGGATGCATCAGGCAAGTCTGCCATGAGTTACAAGGGGGAGGTGCGCTCGGCGGCGGAGCAAGGTGCCTTGGAACGCGAGGCGCTCGAGGGGCACAACACGCCTGATGCGGCCGCGGCAGCCAATCCTAATAGCGGGGTCAAAGGTACGCTGAGCAAAGGTTTTGCCGGCACTTGGGATAGCGAGGTTGGTGCGAATGTGGCGGGCTCACAGCGTAGGGATAGCACCTCCACTTCGGGTAATACTGGGCGTGAAAATGTTCCGGCTGGCAACGAGTGGGAGCGCGATCTCCTGTCTGGTCTGGATCAAAACTCCTCAAGCGCTTCCCGCTTGGCGGACCGAGTGGCGGCTGCACGCCAGCACGCTCTAGACGTTGCGCGCGAAACGGAGGATGCCACGCTCTACTCGGCGCTGACCGGAGGCCGTGACCTTCACGAAGATCTCGCCACCGAGCACGCGCTGGCCGTTGCGCGCGAAACGGAGGATGCCACGCTCGACCCGGCGCGGACCGGAGGCCGTGACCTTCACGAAGGTCTCGCCACCGAGCACGCGCTAGACGTTGCGCACGAAACGGAGGATGCCACGCTCTACTCAGAGCTGACCGGAGGCCTTGACCTTCATGAACATTTCGCCACCGAGCGCGCGCTCGCCGCTAAGGAATTCCCGGACTTTGATCCGAATCGTGACTATCAAAAACGCGGTTTCTTCGATGAAGAGGAGTACGCCTTTGCGCCCGGCATGAGTAAGGCAGAGCGCATGGCGGCACGGGTGGAGGCGGCTCGCCGGCGCGCTGGGCTCACTGATACGGACGAGGAAGCCGTAGCGGCCTTTGCCTACGGGCCCTATTCGCGAATCTACCAACACGAGGGTGATGTCTCGGGCTTGATCGTGGCCGATGAAAGCGGCAAAGTGAAAGGGTGGGCGGCTCCAGGGGAACTCACCGCGGACGGTACCGTGTTCGCAGGGGGCGCTTCCGAGAAGACGCTGGCCGATTTGCAAGCCGGTAGGAGAGGACGCAAGCGCAATGGTGCCATCGATGTGGCGGCTTCGAAAGCCAACGTGAACGAGGACTTTATTCCCCAGACCTTGGGCGGTGCCTTGCCCATAGTGTTGGGCGTGGAACAGAACGGCCAATTCGATTTCGACAATTATTTCTTGCGTGATGAAGTCAAGGCCAAGCTCGATGATCTAGCGCGGCAGCTCGAAGGTGCCGAATACGACCGCCTAGACGTCCTTGGATACACGGACCGAATTGGTGGTGTGGACTACAACAAGGATCTGTCTCGCAAGCGTGCCATGGCTGTCGCACGCCACCTGCGTGATCGCGGCGTACCGGAGTACAAGATCATGGTGACTGGCAAAGGACAGGAGAATCCTCTGACGCGTTATGAGGACTGCGAGGGACTGTTATCCGAAGAGAAGATCAACTGTCTGCAGCCCGATCGCCGGGTCGAGATCGAAGCGTCGATTCTGCGAACGAGCGTGGAGATCGAGTAGGCGCGAGTCTCTAGAGTTCGAGCGACAGGGCACCTTCGGGTGCCCTGTTCGTTTTTAGTGATAGCCTTTTATGCTTACGATCGTTTCACCGGAATTTCAATGCAGCCATTCGCTCGGATCGGAACCCAATCCGATGTTCTGGGCGAGGGCCCGACTTGGTGTCCTCGCGAGCAGGCCTTGTACTGGGTGAGCATTCGCCAGCCCGCAGTACGCCGCTTTTCTCCGGCGAGCGGGCAGGTGGATACTTGGATCATGCCGGATATCATCGGGTCTCTCGCGGTCAGGCGAAAGGGTGGGTTGCTCGTGGCCTTGCGTACGGCACTCTCGCTCTTCGATCCTCCCGCAGGACAAATCCTCTCGCTCGCCTCGCCAGAGGCGCATCTCGAACATCACCGCTTCAACGATGGTAAGTGTGACCGGCAGGGCCGCTTTTGGGCGGGTACCATGCACGATGTCACGCGGGCCCCCGTGGGATCGCTTTACCGACTTGATGCTCAAGGCAGATGTAAGGCCATGCAGACCGGAATCCGGATCCCCAATAGTCTTGCTTGGAGTAGCGACGGGCGCACCATGTATTTCTCCGATTCCTTGTTGCGTACCATTTTCGCCTATGATTTCGATGTGAACACGGGAGAGCCGTCCAACAAGCGAGAATTCGCTCACATCGAAGGCCCGGGCATTCCTGATGGGGCTGCGATCGACGAGGAAGATCATCTCTGGGTAGCCATCTACGATGATTGGAAGCTTCATCGCTATTCGCCGGACGGAACGCTGCGTGGCGTCATCGAACTACCGGTTCAGCGCCCGACCATGGTGGCTTTCGGTGGGGTGGACATGCGCACATTGTTCATCACCACGGCATCGCAAAAGCTGACCGCGGAGGAATTGGCCATACAGCCTCTGGCTGGCGCGCTGCTGTCCATGCCGGTGGAGGTACGAGGGGTGCCCGACGCCTATTTCGCCGGTTGAGGCAGCCGGTATTGCAGCACCGCAAAAAGTTCGGGACTTTTTGAATTAACCTGCGTATAGTGCGCGCCCTGGATCTTGCGTCGCGTCATCCGGTCCGCATCTCAAGCCCTCCGGTTGCGCTCTTCCATGG
>JBKKAO010000553.1:0-3464 GCA_046714645.1 Burkholderiales bacterium
GCCGCTTATCCAGAGATTTGCGGGCGTTGCGTGTCGAATCTATACGGAACGGGAGAAGCAAGAATCTATGCGTGATTCGAGAAAGCCAGATCTCATGATCTGGCTCGTCATCAGCGCAGCGGTGGTGGTCTTGGACCAACTCACTAAGTTGCTGGTCCAAAATGCGCTCACTGGCCTGCCTGTCTATGAAGTGACTTCTTTTTTCCAACTCGTTCTGGCCTACAACACGGGAGCGGCCTTCAGTTTTCTGAGCGACCAATCCGGTTGGCAACGCGGATTCTTCATCGCGGTGGCCGCCATTGCGTCCATCGTCATCGTGTTTTTGCTGCGTAAACATCACGAAGAGACGCTGTTCGCCTTGGCCTTGAGTTTGATTCTGGGAGGCGCGGTTGGGAATTTGATCGACCGGGTGCTGCTGGGCGCGGTGGTGGATTTTCTCTATTTCCACATCGGCGAACATTACTGGCCGGCCTTCAATGTGGCAGACTCCTCCATTTCCTGCGGTGCGATGATGCTCCTATGGGATGCCGTGAGAAAGAAATCCCGAGAAACGAACGCCGGATTTTGATGGACCATGCACAAGGACAAGGGAGGGAGATGCAAATCATCCTAGCGAGCCCCCGGGGTTTTTGCGCCGGTGTCGACCGGGCCATAGAAATCGTGGAGCGGGCGTTATCGATTTTCGGTGCCCCGATCTACGTCCGTCATGAGGTGGTGCACAACCGTTATGTGGTGCAGGGTCTGCGCGACAAAGGCGCCATTTTTGTCGAGGAGCTTGTCGAAGTTCCCGCGGGCGGCACCGTAGTGTTCAGTGCCCACGGTGTGTCTCAGGCGGTGCGTACGGAGGCCCGGCAAAGAGGATTGCGAGTGTTCGATGCAACCTGTCCGCTGGTCACTAAGGTGCATGTGGAGGTTTCCAAAATGCGAAGCCTTGGCCGCGAAGTGATCATGATCGGCCATCGGGGCCATCCAGAGGTAGAAGGTACCATGGGTCAAGTGAAGGATCGGATCTATCTCGTGGAGCGTGTCGAGGACGTGAAGACCTTGCAGGTCAGTGATCCAAATTCGCTGGCCTATGTGACCCAAACGACGCTGTCTGTGGATGATGCGCGCGAGATCATCGAATCACTCAAACTGCGATTCCCAGGCATCCTGGGTCCGAAGAAGGACGACATTTGCTACGCGACCCAGAACCGGCAAGACGCCGTGAAAGCCTTGGCGGCGAAGTGCGAGGTGATCATCGTGGTTGGGTCAAGCAATAGTTCCAACTCGAACCGGCTCAAGGAGGTTCCAGAAAAGATGGGTGTGCCGGCTTATCTGGTAGATGGACCCGAAGGATTGGACCCGGCCTGGGTGAAAGGAAGACAACGAGTCGGTGTGACGGCTGGTGCCTCGGCGCCCGAGGTGCTCGTTCAGCAGGTGGTCCAACGCCTCCGCCAGTTTGGAGCCGGTCGGGTTGAAGAAATGGAAAGTGTGGCCGAAACGGTCGTATTTCCCTTACCAGGTGAACTTGTTCGGATCGCGTAGCAACAAAATGGGCGGCTCGTGCCGCCCATTCTTGCCGCCAGTGCGCGACTAGCGCGTAATCAATTCACGCCAGTTGACCCGGCGCGCGGAGACCGAGTCGCTGGAGAGCGGGACATCGAACACATTGGTGTTGCCTTTAGAATCCCTAACCAGAGCCTCCGCTTTGTTCCCGAGTTGTACGACCGTCGCGCGAGTCGAAAGGGCATTGGCAACCTTGCGGGCGCCGATGCCGTCCGGGGAAGTGTTGACAGAGGAACCTGACCTGTAGTCCAAGAAGTAGAGCCAGCTGTATCCCCCCGCGTTACAGGCGGAGGCGTCCGGAACGTTTGTGCTGAACACGATCGTTCCGAGGAAGAGAGTCGGGTCCGTGTTGGCTCGCTCCCCGGAACTCGGCAAGTCTATGAACCAACCCGCATGGGTCGCCAGATTTACCGTGTTGTCGCTGAAGGTACGCACCGCCGCCCCGCCTGCGTCCGTGGTATCGGTGACCGTTTGCTCGACGAAACTCCCCGCTACTCTAGGATTCGGATAGTAGGTGAGGTCCAAGGGGTCCTTGATGGCATAGAAGGACTGCTGGGAGGTATCCGACAGGTCCGTTGCACCGAGAAGCTTTCCGGTACCCACGAGGATCAAGGGCTTGCCGTTAGCTTCGCCCAGCTCTGGTCGTGCCGTAATGGATTGCTTCCCGCCGCCCGCATTCTTGAGCGAGGCAAGCTTATGGACGCCATTGGTTGCTAAATCAATGCGCCATAGATCTCCGTTCAGATCGCCGCCATAGACACGCAAAGAGATGTTGTTGGTCAGGGGATTGTCAGCCCAACCGCTTATTTTGGCCAATCCGCTGGGGGAGCCTGCGCTACCCGATCCTGTGCTCAAAGTGCTGATCATGGACCCGGTGTAGGCGCCGAGCACGAATAGATAACCCTTGCCGTCCCCAGGCGATACGTTGTTGTATCCGGAGCTCACCAATACCGCCCAGGTACCGCTGGGGGTCTTGGTGATCACAGGGTTGCCATAGGTAAAGCCGAGATTCGCGTCCGTGGCGTAGCCTGCTCCCTTGCTAGTGTCGTGGGTAAATTCCCACAGGGCCTTCGGGGAGTCGGGATCGGTGACATCCAAGGCGTAGTAGCCCCGCCCGCCCCCGTTGAGTCCTGCCACCAGAATGGTCTTCCAGCTACCGCCTGTGTAGATGTCGCCCACGACCGGGGTTCCATCGGTGTAGTACTTGTGGTTAATGTCGTATTTCTTGTCGGCCAACTTGTAGAGCTCTGGGAGTACGAGAGAAGGGATGAAAGCCCATACTTCGCTGCCGGTAGTGGCGTCAAAGGCATGCAACATCCCGTCGTTGGCGGCGACGTACACCATGGGCTTACGAGCGCTGTTGGAGCTCTTGTAGGAGTCATAACCCGTGTCTATATATTCGTACAAGGGTTTTTTTACGTAGGCCGCCTCCGCCGAGACGATATCGCCCAAGGTGTGAACTCGTGCACGGTACAAGGTACCTTCGTTTCCCTTCCAGCCGCGCAAGTAGTTCACTAAGTTTGCTCCGGCCGCAGCCGTTTGTTCGGCAGGCGTTAGCAAGGGATATTGGCTGAGAGTGGACGCTAACGCCGGACCAAAGTAAGCCTGCTGAGCGACGGACATCGAAGCATACTTAAAAGAGTTCAGCTTGTCTGTTTTCGAGGGGTCGTAGAAATAGATGGTACGGGTATCGCTGGCGGCAGCGACCTGCGCATTCAACTTGTCCGTTGCTCGCCAGTCGTAGGTGGTGGGGTCGGTGCTCTTGTATTTGGGGATGGCGCCGGTGCTAACGTCTATTTGCTGCCTTACCAATTCCCCTGTCCACTCGACGGTGACAAAGGTGGAGCTAAATACAAAATTGTCCCCGGAAGTGACGTTGGGATTACTGGTCGAAGCCGCCGCTGCCGCACCCGTCT
>JBKKAO010000554.1:0-2708 GCA_046714645.1 Burkholderiales bacterium
TCACAAAGCCGGGTTGCGGGATTAGGCTGACCAATCTAGCATATACTCTTGAAAAACAGGAGTGAGGTAATTCCATGAAACTCAAAGTCATAGTTCATGAAGCGGAAGAATGAAGTGGCTCCGCTTGTTTGGACAGTTTCTGCCAGTTCATAAGTGGCACCTAGCGGTGTGCGCCTACGCGGCGGTGGGCCGTGCAGGCAGGTTGTCACAGTACACGCGATCGGGCGTGCGTCCGTCAAGCGCGCGATGCGGCCTGATCTGATTATAAAAGGTCATGTAGCGGGCTACCCCGACCTGGGCGTCGTGGACCGTCTCATAGGCATGGAGATAGACCTCCTCATATTTGAGACTTCGCCACAACCGCTCGACGAAGACATTGTCCCGCCACCGCCCGGCTCCATCCATGCTGATCTGAATGGCATGAGTTTTTAGGAGCCCCGTAAACTCCTGGCTCGTGAACTGACACCCTTGATCGGTGTTGAAGATCTCTGGGGTGCCATAGTGGGTGATGGCCTCCTGCACCGCTTCCACACAGAAGTCCGTGGTCAACGTATTGGAGAGCCTCCACGCTAACACCTGGCGACTCGCCCAGTCGAGGATCACGCACAGATAGACGAAGCCGCGTTTCATCGGAATGTACGTAATATCAGACGCCCACACATGATTCGGTCGGGTGATCGTCAGCTGGCGCAGCAGATAAGGGTAGATCCGATGGGCCGGATGGCGCTGGCTGGTTCTCGGCATGCGATAGATCGCCGTACTCCCCATCCGCCGCATCAGGGTGGCCACCTGCCGCCGGCCAACGGCATGCCCCTCGTGCCGTAACAGATCGCGCAGCATCCGTGCTCCCGCAAACGGATACTGCAGATGCAGCTCATCGATCCGCCGCATCAGGGTCAGTGCCGTCTCGGAGACCGGCCTCGGCTGATAGTAAGCCGTCGACCGGGCCAGCTTCAGCAGTTGGCATTGTCGCCCCACCGCTAATGCGTGGGTGCGGTCGATCATCGCTTTGCGCTCAGCAAGCCCGCCTTGGTGAGCGCCCCTTCTAAAAAATCATTCTCCAGGGCCAGTTGCCCAATCTTCGCGTGCAGGGTCTTGAGATCCGGGGCCTCCGATGGCGGTTTCGTGCCGCCAAAGACGTCCGCGGCCCGGGCCAACAGTTGCTGCTTCCATTCGGTAATCTGGGTGGGATGGACGTGAAACTGCTCGGCCAATTCCGCCACCGTCTTCTCCCCTTTGATGGCGGTCAATGCCACCTGCGCCTTGAAGGTCGCTCCGTGATTCCGTCTCGTTCTCTTCATCGCCTTGCTCCTTTGGTTCGCCACCACCCGGTGGCGTCGGTGAAGCCAGGCTACCACTTCCCATACTGTCCGAATTTCCGGAGCCCCCTCTGAAGGTGGCTATTGGGCTGAAGTGCCTTCTATTCCAGGGTGCGCTACTCAAGGTGAGACGTTTGATGAACTGCTCGGAAACATCTACGAGGCGGTCGAAGGTTGTTTGTCCGTGGACATCAAAGACGTGAAGATAACAGGGAAAGATAAAGTCCTGGAGATTGCGGTGTGAAAGCGATTTCGGGAAAGGACTTTTCAAAACTGCTTGAGAGGAAAGGCTGGGAATTGCGGAGAACCAAGGGGAGCCATCACATTTACGCCAAGGTCGATGACCCCGCTCGACTCTCGGTGCCACTACATGGGAATAGCCCGCTTAAAATTGGCCTACTGAGACACCTTATGAAGGTTGCCGGAATTGACGAGAAAGAACTGTGATAGGAACCCTTCCCAAGGTGATAGGTTAATCTCTCCCGAGAGCGCAAATCACAACGGTGCGCAAGCAAATGCCTCTTAGCCGCGCAGCTCCAGACCCTCACGTCTGTGTTGAACCTCCTCCATTGTTGCGTAAGTGTTCCTGTCTGATGCGGGTTCCATGGATTCGCACGTAGTAGTTGGTCATCCCTGGATGGTTCCGATCACAATCGCGTGGGCGACGAACCGGCCGTAGGTCGCGTCTTTGCAATCATTCCAATCCGACTCCATCCAATAGTTCCGCTTTGCAAGCCGCTTGAGAAAGTGTTGCTGGGTGAAGGGACTCTTGCCGTCTCTGAGCAGCCTGTCGAAAAACTTGTTGTAGCCCATTGGCAGGCTCACCACGATCTGTCCGCCGGGGGCGAGACAGTGGTCCCGTAAGTGTTCGATGGCGCGCAGTAGCTTGGCCGGCTCTCGCGGCTCTTCGTCCCAACCGACGTGCTCCAGCGTCGAGATGCTCAGGATCAGGTCGTAGCGTGCTGCCGGCGCAAACTCGACGATGTCCTGGTTGATGACCCCGGGAGCGAGTTCGTACTTATCGACCACGTCGTGGTGGATTGGGAAATAATGGGAGAGCACGTTGCCGACCTCCAGAACGCGCGCGCCCTGATGACGAAGCAGAATTTCTCTGAAGATCGGAATCTCGACGCCGCGCTCATTTTTCCAGGTCTTATTACAGAAGTGGTAGAGGTATGGGTAGGATCGCCCATCGAAGACGAAGGTCTTGGCCCTGGTCCAGCGAGTCAGCGTCATTTTGGCGAAGCGCCAGTAGCGCGCAGAGGCGCTCTCGCCGCCTGTGGCGCTGGTGTAGTCGTAGGTGTAGGGCATGGAGAACAACGATCACTCGAAGACGATACGTGATCCGGGTGATTTCACCTTGAAGATCTGCAGGGCGTTGTATATGCC
>JBKKAO010000555.1:0-3413 GCA_046714645.1 Burkholderiales bacterium
TCGCGCATCCCCAACAGCCCGAACCGTGACTCGCGGTCCGAGTGCTCGCTAAGACCCTGGCCATTGTCGCGCACTATAACAACGATGACTTCATCATCTTCACTGCCCTCCCGCGCTATGCTTACGAGCGCATGAGTCGCCGCGGCATGCCTGACCACGTTAGTCAAGCATTCCTGCACGATGCGATAGATCGTGATGTTCACTGTTTCTCCCAGTTTGTCTAAGTCGCCGCTTAGGCGAAGTTCGCAGCCGATGCCCGGATGGCGGGCGTGCCAGGTATCGACCACCTCGCGCAAGGCTTCCGCGAGTCCAAGGTGATCCAGCGCGCTGGGTCTCAACTTGCGGATGATGCCATGGACGACGTCGTAGATATGCGCCGCCACGGATACGATGGTTTGTGCGCTGGTATGGACCTCGGGCGCGGTGTCCTTCGTCTTGTTGGCGATCACAGTCCCGATGGTCTTGATGGCGGTGACACACTGGCCCAACTCATCGTGCAACTCCCGGGCAATCCCGCGCCGCTCCTCTTCCAAACTGGATTGGATGATGTGAGTCAGCTCTCGGTTGGAGGCCAATTCCCGCTCCGCTTCCTGTACTCGCTTATGCTCGGTGATGTCACGCATGCTGCAGATCTCGCCGATCATCTCGCCCGTGTCCGGATCGATCAGGGGGGCAGCGGAAAGCGCAACCTGGACAGGGTTGCCCTCCTTGGTGCAACGCTCCGTCTCTTGATTCTCGATGGTTTTCCGGGCCAGCACCGCGTTGCGAATCTCCGCAAGCTCTTGAGCGCGTCCCGCAGGAGTGATTAAACGCGGAGAAAGCCCGGCGATCTCACCGGCGCTATATCCGAACAACTTCTCCGCCGCGGGATTCCAAAATGAGATATTGCCGTTCATGTCTTGAATCATGATGGCATCGCTGGATTGCTTGGCGATCAGGGCGAGCCGCGCGTTTTCCTTATGGCCCTCCTCCAAGGCGCCCGCCATGCGGTTAAAGGTGTGACTGATGGCCTCGAACTCCGGAAAGGAAAAACCCGGAAGTCTGGTGTGCAGGCGTCCCTGCTCCATATCCGACAAGCCGCGCAGCACGCTGTCGATGGGCTTGAGCGCGTTGCCCACCAGCCGAAACACGGCGACATTTAACGCGACCAGAAAAGCCAGCATGACCAGCACCAAGATCTTCAGATCGTCCCAGGCGTCCAGTACCGCACGCGAGGCATCTTGAGTCACGATAAGCTGGCGGTCGCCAACAGACAGTGACACCTCAGGTAGCCTTGGCGCCACCAGCGCGTAGAACCACTCGGGCGCGGTGCGCCCGCTTTTATAGATCGAAGGTGGCGACTGGTATTGAACCTCGCCCTGCGCCGAGATGAGCTGGATTTCGTGCGCCCTCACGCGCCCGAGTTGGTGAAGGAAATCGAGCAGCGCTCCATTGGTGTTGGTCGCGCCGGAGAACGGCGCCAGACTCAACACGTTGGTCAGCCATTGCAAGGTCACCTTGCCGCCGGCCTCCAGCTCCTCGCGGATGGCGCGGCGCGTGTCGTCGATGACGATGGCGCACATGGCCAGCGTGAACAAGCTGATTAAGACGGTGACGATCAGATTGACGCGATAGCGTAGGCTCATGACCGGGCTAGAAATCTCTCTCGCATTTCGTCGGTGGCCCGCACCAAGGCGGAGATCATCGCGGGATTCATGGCGGAGTGACCGGCCTCCTCAACGATTCGCAGTTCGCTTCCTCGTAGCGCGTGATGCAGCCGGTGCGCCGTCAGCGGCGGGCACAGGAAATCATGGCGGCCTTGCACGATTACGCTAGGCAGTTCCAGCCCTCTCACTGAATTCAATAGCGGCTCGTCCAGAAAACAATCGTGTACCAGATAGTGCAGTTGCACGCGAACCCGCGCGATTGCCGCAGAACCATTCATCGCGCCGGATGACCCGGAGGACTCACCCACCGCCATGGCCGCCGATTCATAGTCATTCCAATCGCGAGCCACGTTCGCAGCCGTTTCTTCTTTGAGGATTCCTTGAAGATAGTGTTGAAGAATGGAAGCGGCAGCCGGATTCTCGACGGGTGCTACGAACCGGTCCCAAGCTTCAGGAAGAAATCCTCGCAGGCCCATTAGATACCAATCCAACTCCTGCGCCGAAGCGAGAAAAACTCCGCGCAACACCATCCCCCGCACGCGCTCAGCGTGCTTTAGCGCGTAGGCGAGCGCCAAAGTGCTCCCCCAAGATCCGCCGAACAACATCCAACGCTCGATGCTTAGATGCTCCCGCAAGCGCTCCATGTCGCCAACCAAATCGGCCGTAGTGTTGTGATCGAGCGAACCCGAAGGCCGGCTGCGGCCACAACCGCGCTGGTCGAATAGCACGATGCGATAGGCGGCGGGATCGAAGAAGCGCCGGTGTTGAGGGTTACACGAACTGCCGGGACCGCCGTGCAGGAAAAGAACCGGAATTCCGCCGGCATTGCCGCATTCTTCGAAATAGACCTCGTGTCCCTCTCGAACCGAAGCATACCCGGAGTTGTAGGGCTCAATGGATGGATAGAGTTCTAACACCTGGTTTTAGGCTACTGCTCGACCAGGTCAAAACGAACCGGCGCCTGAATGGTGAACTCCGACGAGCCTCGTAGACGCGCCGGGAAGGGTGGATAGGGGGTTCGCCTGGCAAGTGCGATGGCGTAGTCATCCAACACCGGGTGTCCGCTTGAGGCCGCAACCGTTACGCTGGAGACCTTTCCGTTGGGTTTAAGCACGAGGCGCAGTTTGACCGTACCGCTCAATCCGCGCTCTTTTGCCAATCGGGGATATTCCCCCTTTCTAATGCCGTTCTTGATTGCTTTCGCGATGGCTGTGGCATAGTCCGATGCGGCCTTGACATTCGACGCTCTGGCGCGTTCTTGCCCCTCGTCGTCCGATGGCTTGGGCGTGGAAAACATCAAACCTTCGGACAAGGGCACGCTCACGCTAGGTTCGCCCCTAGCACTCCCTCCCGACGGATCTCCGCGGGGACCAGGCTGAGGGGTAGGAGTTGTAGAGGGCCCAGACACCACCACGGGTGCGCCCTCCAACCGAGGTGCTACTCCAGGGCCCGGACGCGCAGACATCACTGGCTCGGCGCGCTGCGCGGAAGGCGCAGCGGAGCGAGGACCCGCGGCCGCTTCGGCGCGGGTAGGCGCGGCGCTTGGGGCAGGTGCCCCTTGAGACTGTGCGCGCGGTTCCGCCGAGGCGGCGGGACCTGGCTGCGCGTCTGACCTAGGCGCCGACTGGGGTGCGCTACGGGCAGTGGGCTGGACATCCGCCGAGACTCGTGCGGGGGGCGCTACGGTCGTCGCGCTAGTAGCAGGTCCAGGTTCCGCACGCGCCGAGGGTGCGGGTGCCGGTTCCGCCCGGCGCTCGGGCCGTGCGT
>JBKKAO010000556.1:0-3286 GCA_046714645.1 Burkholderiales bacterium
TGCACCCGATGGCGCCGGCGTAGACGACTCTGCAAGCCCGTCTCGCGTATGAGCCTGCCCACGCGATTCTTGTCAATCGAGTGGCCGTTCATACCGGACCAGTTCAGAAAATCCGATGCGCTTATGGAGGACGCCATGATCGCCGCAAGCGCTTTGGTTCATGGATTGGTGGTTGTCACTCGAAATGTCCGCGACTTCAAGTCTTTTCAGGTGAGCACATTAAACCCATTTGCGCCTTCCGCGCGGGAAAAATAAAGAGCCAACCCCTCAAGCGCTCCGCGTCAGTGCGTCGGTGTATGAATCAAAGCGATAGGCAGAAAGTAGGAGCCAGTAGGTACTTACAAGTATCAATATGCGTCAAAGGAGTTTTGCAATGGATGAGCAACGCGCCAAGGTACCCAAGCACGGAGACAGTCAAGCAGTTCGATTGCCAGCGGATTTCGTGGGCGAAGTAACCGGAGATATACCGTTCAAACCCTAAAGCGTTCGCCGAAACTGCTCCGCGAGGCGCGCACCGGTTGTTCTATTCCAGGTTTCGTTGACGTAGAGATTGAATACCGAACCCTCTGGCGTGCGTGCTGGTTTGGCCAGAACGATCTGTTGCGCCCGCAAGCGTTCACTGAATGCTTCCGCCTTCGGTTCGGGTACGACGAGTTTGAAGATATTCGTGCCGTTCTGCACACGTTCGACTCGCACGGACTTTCCTTTGATTGCGCCGATGAAATCGTTTGACACCGCTATAGCGGAGGTCAATCGCTCGATGAACCCTTCCGCGTAGTGCCGTGCGAGCAGAGCGAAGGGCCAGGCGCTGAACAGGGCGCCGCCGAACATACGTCTCGTATGGAACATCCCCTCCAGCAAAGAGGCGGGGCCGGCGAGAATGGCGCCGTTGAGCGAGTTGAAATACTTCCAAAGCGAAACATATACGGTATCGAAGGGCGCGGCGTAATCGGCGGGCGAGATGCCTGTGTAGGCCGATGCGATGAACAATCGTGCGCCGTCGAGGTGCAATCCGATGCCGCGCTGTTTCGCCTCGGCGCAAATTCGCGTCATTTCTCCATGATCGAACAATTCGCCGGAGCGGCGGCGAACCGGCGACTCGATGGATATGGCGCCCACCGAGGTCAATACGCGCCCGGATGCGGTCCGCTTGAGCGCGCGCTCCACGTCCGCCCAAGTAAAGCTGGCGCGGTCCGGCGCCAGCGGAAGCAAGGTCAGGCCGCTTAGGGTCTGGCTGGAATCGCCAGTGTCGTTGTAAACGTGACTGACATCTTGCACCACCACGCGCCGCTTGCCGCCCGCCAGCGCTCGTAGCGCAAGTTGATTGGCGAGCGTGCCGGTGGGCATGAACAGCGCTCGTTCTTTACCTAGAACGCGAGCGAAATATTGTTCCACCTCCTCGACGATGCCGCCCGCACCGTAGATATCCATCTTGGGTTCGCGCTGCGCGCACAGGCGGGCCAGATCCGCGCTCGCTTCCAAGGAGGTCAGTCCCAGTCCGTCCTGATCCATAAACACCGAGTGCGCGGCTGCCTGCGCGGAACCCACGGCTTGCAATGGCATGCCAATGGCCGCGGCCGCCGCTGCGCCGATCTCGAGAAACTGACGGCGTGTAGGGTCGTTCATGACTACTCCGGCTTAATGTTGGCACTGCGGATGATCTTGGCCCAAGCGCTTAACTCCTTGAGAACGAAGCCGTTGAGTGTGGCGGGATCCATGTAGCTGGCGAAGCCGCCCTGCTCTTCAACTTGCCGACGGAAGCCCTCGCTTTCCACCACCTTGCGGATCTCTGCGCTCATGCCGGAAACGATTTCTTTCGGTGTGGCGGTGGTCGCAAAAATAGCGAACCATGACTCCACTTCGTAACCGGGAAGGCCGGCCTGCGCCGAGGTGGGTATCGAAGGTAGCGCGGGATGCCGCTTATTCGCGGTGACCGCGAGCAGTTTGAGCTTGCCCGATTTCGCGTGTCCCATCACCGATGGCGGCGTGGTGATAAACATATCTACCTGCCCGCTGATGAGATCGATGACCGCGGGGCCCGCCCCCTTGTAGGGCACATGTGTGACCGGCACCTGGGTGGCTTGGCCGAACATCTCGCCCGCGATGTGCTGGATCGCCCCTTGGCCCGCGGAGGCGTAGAACAACCCTTTTCCTTTGCGGCCGTAGTCGATGAATTCTTTAAGCGTGCGAACGGGAAGCGCGCCGTTCACCGCAATCACGTGCGGTGCGCGCATGAGCATAGCCACACCGGTGAAATCTCTGGCGGGACTCCATCGCAGATCGGGAAACAACGCGGGGTTGCCCACGTGATAGCCCGAGTATTGAATCAGCCAGGTGTAGCCATCGGCGGATGCGCGCAACACCGCCTCGGTCCCGATGTTTCCGCTAGCGCCGGGCTTGTTGAAGATGATGATCGGTTGTTTGAGCAACCTGGAAAGATGATTGCTCAACAGGCGTGCGATAAAGTCGGTGCCTCCGCCCGGCGGGCTGCCGACCACGAAGGTGATGGGTTTGCTGGGCCAGGTCTGGGCCGAGACCGGTGAAAGGGCCGCGCCCAGAGCGAGGAGGGCGAGAAACCATCTCATGGCGCCACTCCTCTTGCCGTCTCGGTGGCTCCCGGAAGATCGGCGCCGGCGTTCATCATTTCGACGCCGATGCCGCCGCCAGGTAAAACAACGATGTCGAATACCCGCGTAGTGGTCATCCTTGCTTCTCCGTAGTAGCAGCGTTGGATGTTAATCCATATACCGCGTGAGTGACGCGCCCTTAGTCATCTGGGCTAACATTCAACGTTCTACTAAGACTAAGGTCGGCATCGTCCCCATGAAGATTACCAAACTAGAGATCTACATCCTGCGCGCGCCCGACACCGGCCGCCCGCACTGGGTCAGCAATTTCATCGTCCCGCGCGCCAACGAGATTCTGGTCAAGATGCACACCGACCAGGGCATCACCGGCACCGGCATCGCCACCAGCTATACGCCCATTGAGGCAGCGGTTCACACCTTCCGCAGCGGAATAGGCGAATTGATCGTAGGTGCCGACCCCACCGCGCCGGAACAGCTCTATCAAAAGTTGTTCTCTCTTACGTGGCAGCGCTTGGCCCACGAGAAAGGTTGGTCGCGGGAGGCATTGGTGCGCATCTCCGCCGCCATGGACATCGCCTGCTGGGACATCATTGGCAAGGTGGCAGGATTGCCGCTTTATCGCTTGTTCGGTGGTTATCGCAGCCAGGTGCCGTGCTACGTGACGTGTGCGTATTATCGCGACGGCAAGGGAATGTCCG
>JBKKAO010000557.1:0-2805 GCA_046714645.1 Burkholderiales bacterium
GATGAGGAACCACCCGCGGAGAATCCCATCTTGTGCGGGTTGTGCACCGGTCCCTTGGCGCCCGTATGGCTGCCTCCTGAGATGCAATAGTTCTCGCAGTGTGACTTGCCGGCGATCTCACCGCCCGCATCCAAAATGCGGGAGATGACGGTGGCGTCGATATCGGGCAGGTAACCTTCCAGGATCGAGGAGCCGTTCATCATGGGCACGCCCGCCACCATGATGTTGTCTTTGGCGACGATTTTCTTGCCCGCGAGCTTACCCGTAGCGGCGCCCTTGATGGAAGCCTTTACGTACCACGCATTGCGCGGATTCTCCTCCGCGGTGGGAAAACGCCCCGGTGTGCGCGGATACTTCACTGGCGGCAAATTGTCAGGCATGGCATCGACCACGTTGTAGGCGTCGATGAATCCCTTCATCAAACCGATGTACGAATCCACATCGGAAGCGGATAGCGAAAGCCCCACGATATCCGCGGCGTCGAGGACTTGCTCAGGGGTGATGGGTGGTACGGCCATGGTTTCCTCCTTCCAGATGAAAAAACTACGGCGCCAGCAGGCGCACGAGATTCGGATCGTTTCGCACTTGCCCGGAAGGGCCTTCCAGGGCAACGCGCCCGCGATCCATGACATAACAGTACTGCGAAATTCGCAGCGCCAACGCAACGCGTTGTTCGACAATCAGCACTGCGATGTCCTTCATCAATGCTTCCAGCCGAAGCGCGATTTCTTCGACGACTTCATGCCACACGCCCTCGGTGGGCTCATCGAGCATTAACAGTTTCGGACGCCCCAGCAAAGCGCGGCCGATCGCGAGCATCTTACGCTCGCCGCCGCTCAGTGTGCCAGCCTGTTGCGACATGCGCTCGCCCAGTCTGGGGAAAAGTTGCACCACCTCGCCGATGCGCGCGTCTTTCCTGGGATCGGCCATGGCGCCCACCATTAAGTTTTCCCTCACGGTCAGCCCGCCGAACACCGCATATTCTTGCGGAACGTGACCTAGCCCTTGCCGCACGCGCTGTTCGGTGGGGCGGCCGGTGATCTCCATGCCGTCGAAATGTAAGCTTCCGCGCCTTGGATTGAGATCGCCCGAGAGAGATTTGAGCAAAGTCGTTTTGCCTGCGCCGTTGCGCCCGAGGATCGCCACGCCGCCACGTTTGGGTATCGACAGGGATACGTCGAACAAGGCCTGGCTTGTGCCGTAGTAAGTGCATAACCCGGAGGCCTGAAGCAGCGATTCAGACATGGCTCAAGTACGCGTCCTTCACGCGCGGGTCTTCCTGCACGTCTTGCGTACGGCCGGTCGATACCACTTGCCCTTGGTCCAACACCGTGAGGGAATCGCAGATATCCTTGATGAAATCCAAATCGTGCTCCACGATCAGCATCGAGCAAGTGCGTTTTATCGGAACCAATAACTCGCCAGTGGCGCGGCGCTCCTGCTGGCTCATGCCGGCAGTGGGTTCATCTAGTAGCAGAAGCTTCGGTTCGCGCGCCAAGGCCATGGCTATCTCCAACCATTGCTGCTGCCCATGGGAGAGAAACCCCGCCAATGCCTTGGGACGCTCGGCGAGTTTGAAGCGCTCAAGCGTACTCATCACGTGTTCGTGGAGCGCGCGACGCGAGCGCGACCCTATCAAACCCATCCAGGATTCCCGCGATTGCAGCGCCAGCAATACGTTGTCATAGACGCAGAGCTGCGGCAGCACCGCGGTGATCTGAAATTTCATGCTCAATCCGGCGCGCGCGCGTTCCGTTGGCGTGCGTTCGGTAATGTCCGCGCCGGATAAGGTGACGGTTCCCGAGGTAGCAACCTCGGCGCCGGCAATGCATTTCAATAGAGTGGTCTTGCCCGAACCGTTGGGACCGATCAAGCCATGAAACTCGTTGAGTTCGACGTCCAAGTGCGCCTTGTCCAATGCGGATAACGCGCCATAGGTCTTGGTGACTCCGCGGCACTCAAGCAGGCTCATGACTGGCCTTCGCAACCTCAGAATCCTTTGCAGGGCGCCCGAAGAAACCCACTCGTTCGCGATCGCTCACGATGAATCCGATCAACCCCGTTGGTTTGAACATCACCACAATGAGCAACATCAAGCCCAGGATGATGGGCCAGCCGGTGTCCCAGACATGGGACAGATGGTAGCTGAACAGGTCGATCAGCCCGACGCCGAGGATGGAGCCAATCAAGGTTCCCGCACCGCCGAACAAGGTATAGAGCACGACTTGCGTGGACAACACAGGCCCGAGTTGCCCCGGTCCGATGTAGCCTTCATGAAAACCGTAGAGCCCACCCGCCAGGCCCGCGATCGAACCGCTCACGCAAAACACAATGCCCTTGTAGTTCTGCGTTCTGTAACCGAAAAATGCGATGCGATTCTCCTGTTGCCGAATGCCCGCCAACACCAATCCGAATTGCGAACGCGTCAGCAGCCGCAATGCGATATACACCACAGCAAGAATCGCCAGCGCCACGTAGTAGAAAATCGGACCCTCGGTAATCTCGAAGTGGCCCGCGGTCAATCGCGGCAGACTCGGAATCCCGTTCTGCCCCCCGACATAAGACCAGCCGCGCGCAAGACGTTCCACGACGTAGCTGCCGGTCAACGTGCCCAATGCAATGAACACCATGCTGGGCTGGCGCTTGCCGAGAATAACCAGCACCGCCATCAAGAATGAAACGATCAGCCCTACCAAGGCGGCGGCAGGTGCGATGATGAATATGGAAGTGACGTTCAGCTTCGTTGCCAACAGTGCAGTGCTGTACGCCGCCATGCCGAAGAACAGCGCCTGCCCGAAACTCATG
>JBKKAO010000558.1:0-2695 GCA_046714645.1 Burkholderiales bacterium
GCCTTCTTCTCCTTCATCTCGACTTCCGTCGCGGCTCCGACCTTGATCAGCGCCACACCGCCCGCCAGTTTGGCCACGCGCTCTTGCAGCTTTTCGCGGTCGTAGTCGCTGGTCACTTCCTCGATCTGGGTCCGTATGGACTTGATGCGGCCCTCGATCTGGGCTTTATCGCCGGCGCCATCGATGAGGATGCTGTTCTCTTTCTCGACTTCCACCCGCTTGGCGCGGCCGAGGTCCTTCAGCGTGACGTTCTCAAGCTTGAGGCCCAGCTCATCGCTGATGACCGTACCACCGGTGAGGACGGCCATGTCTTCTAGCATCGCCTTACGGCGATCGCCGAAGCCCGGGGCCTTTACCGCGCAGGTTTTGAGAATGCCGCGCATGTTGTTTACCACCAAGGTGGCGAGCGCCTCGCCTTCGACTTCCTCGGCCACGATCAAGAGCGGTTTGCCGGCCTTGGCCACTTGCTCCAGTACCGGCAGGAGATCGCGAATATTGGAGATCTTCTTGTCGTGGTACAGGATGTAGCAGTCCTCGTGAATGGCGACCTGCTTGTCCGGGTTATTGATGAAATAGGGAGACAGGTAACCGCGGTCGAACTGCATGCCCTCGACCACGTCGAGTTCGTTGTTCAGGCTCTTGCCGTCCTCGACGGTGATGACGCCTTCCTTACCGACCTTGTCCATGGCATCCGCGATGATCTTGCCGATGTCCGAATCAGAGTTGGCGGAAATTGAGCCGATCTGGGCGATTTCTTTGCTGGTGGAGCAGGGCTTGGAGATTTTCTTTAACTCATCGACGATCGCAATCACTGCTTTGTCGATGCCACGCTTCAAGTCCATGGGATTCATGCCGGCGGCGACGTACTTCATGCCCTCCTGCACGATGGACTGGGCCAAGACGGTCGCGGTGGTGGTGCCGTCGCCCGCGATGTCGGAGGTTTTGGAGGCCACTTCTTTTACCATCTGGGCGCCCATGTTCTCGAACCTGTCTTTGAGTTCGATTTCCTTCGCGACCGACACGCCGTCCTTGGTCACCGTGGGGGAACCCCAGGATCTCTCGATAACGACATTACGACCCTTCGGCCCCAACGTTACTTTGACGGCGTCCGCCAGAATGTTGACGCCCGCGATGATGCGATGACGGGCGGCATCGTGGAACTTAACTTCTTTTGCTGCCATGATCTTTAATCCTCTTAATGATATTAAGCGTTATCCAGCACGCCCATGACGTCTTCTTCTTTCATCACGAGCAGCTCTTCGCCTTTAACTTTCACGGTTTGCCCGGAGTACTTGCCGAACAAAATCTTGTCACCGACCTTGACTTGCAGGGGAATCACCTTGCCTTCTTCGGTCTTCCTGCCGGTGCCGATGGCCATGACTTCGCCTTGATCAGGCTTCTCAGCGGCGGTGTCGGGGATCACAATGCCGGAGGCGGTCTTGCGCTCCTCTTCTAGCCGTTTCACGATAATGCGATCGTGCAAAGGACGGATCTTCATAACTCTTTACTCCATTTTCTCAACGGTTACTCGGAATTGGGTGAAGTTGGCCCGCTGCCACGGTGGTGGTCTGAAAGCCAACGTGTGGCGCAATTGGGGGCATCAGGCAGGATTTCAAGGGTCAGAGCGAAGATTCTGGCTTACACTAGCCTATGCCCTTTGCCTACTTCGACAGGCTTTCCGCACCTCGGAAGTGCATCTATATGCGAAGCGACGAGATCCATGAGGTGTCCCTGTCGCCAAGGCAATCCGATCAGGCCCTATTGACTGCCATCACGGACGGTTTGCAGGCCGGCCGGCGCCAGGACGTTGCGATGGCGAGCCAGGCGCTGCTTGCGGGCCTGGCGGCCCGGTTGAGCGTTCCCGCCATCCGGGTCAAGGTCTTGGCGGTGCGCCCCCACGGCAACTGGGGGGAATTGCACGGTCTGTACGAACCCGATGAGCCGCCTGATGTGGCCGTCATTACGGTTTGGATGCGTACGGTGGCGCGCCAGCAGGTGGTGGCCTACAAGTCTTTCGTGCGGACCTTGCTTCACGAACTGTGTCATCACCTGGACTATGAACTCTACAAATTCCCAGAAACCTTTCATACGGAGGGCTTCTACAAGCGTGAGTCCAGCCTCTTCAAGCAGCTTCACGATGAGGCCTCCACCCGGGAGGGGTTGGCCGCGAGCCCGATGTCTCCTAGAATCCGGCTATAGTGAACGTATTCATTGATGAGGCAAAGGTGGAGTTTCAGATTACCGGACCCTATCGGCCGACCGCCATGATTCTGGCATTGGACATGGCCGGTCGTCCCAATCGCTGGCTGCTTATCGAGCAGGCGATTACTTATCACGCCCGCGAGATGGTGGCTTGGTCCATAGGGGACATGGTGTGTACCTTTCGCGGGGGCCTATCCCGGCTCACTGGGGAACGCTCTTCCATTTCCACTCGTAGCATTATCGCCATCCGCGGCCCGGCCGATGTGGTGCGTGAGGGAAAATCCGAACCCCATCTCACCAACTGGGGACTGTATCGCCGGGACCGCCAGTTATGCGCCTATTGCGGCTCCCGCTTTAAGGAGGGTGAACTGTCTCGAGATCACGTCGTGCCACTGCATTTAGGCGGACGGGACCGTTGGATGAACGTGGTCACCGCCTGCCGAAGCTGTAATACCTTGAAGGGCGGCCGCACGCCCGAGGCAGCGCACATGCC
>JBKKAO010000559.1:0-2566 GCA_046714645.1 Burkholderiales bacterium
CGATGATGTGTCCGCCAGTAAACACCGCGTCGTAGCCGGCGTAGGCGTCCGCTTGCAGGTACCCGCGATAGCCTTGGAGAAATCGCATCGGGTGCTCCCCCGAGCGGTCCTCGGTGAACTGGTACACCAGCAGCGCGCGCTCTTGCACCAGGGCGCGCCACACCCACAAGCGGGCGGTCGCGGTCTTGCCTGGGCGCTCCTCACTCTTGTAGGGCAGCACCGTGTCGTCGCTGCACACGATGTCTTGGGCTCTGATCAGATCGCTCATGCGCTCTACGAGGGGTTCGCAGGCCCCGCCCGTGGCGAGCATCCAATCGCTCAGGGTGCTGCGCGGCAGTTCGATGCCCTGGCGCGCGTAGATCTTCTCTTGCCGCGCCAGGGGCTGGTGATCGCAGTACTTGCTTACCGCCACGTGGGCGAGCAACCCTGGGGTGGCCAGCCCTTGCTCGATCACCTGCGCGGGCAGGGGCGCAATTTGAATCTCACCCTCACAGCCCCGGCAAGCGTACTTCTTCCGCCGGTACTGCAACACCGTCATCTTGGCCGGTTCGATGTCGAGCTTCTCGCTGACTTCCTCGCCGATCTCATGGCGCGCTTCCCCGCAGCACGGACAGGGTTTGTCCTCGGGCTTGAGATCGAGCGTGATGACCGCGCGCGGCAAATCCGCGGGCAGCGCTCGGCGTACCGGCCGGGCGCGCTCGTGCGCGGGGATGTGCTGGGCCGCAACCGGCGGGGCGCTCGGGGCCTGCGGCATCTCGCCCTCGAGAAATAGCCCAAGCTGGGATTGGCCTTCGGCTGAAACGCCAAACTGGCGCCGGGTGAGCTGGGCCAACTGGTACTGGAGTTTTTCCACCAGCGCTTCCAAGTGAACGATCGTGCTCTTGAGTTGCGTGTTCTCTTGAACAAGAACGCCGGGATCGAGAGCTTCGGCTTGAGCGCTGGACATGCAATCAGTATAAATCCAGCTTTCATCTTGGCACAAGATGTTTCAGCGACTGGCGCGCTCTTCGTGCAATGAGCGCTTAGTTCACTCGTTCCAAGGCCACACGCTTGAATCGCGGCACCTTCAAATCCACGCCTTCGAGCAGCAGATGTAACTGCCCAAGATCCATCACCCCCGCATTCACCGGCCAGCGAAACCGGCCACGCTCAAGCCGCTTGTAGGCCAGCCAGAAGCCGTTGCGGTCATACCACAGCAGCTTGACCTTGTCTCGCGCCCGGTTGCCAAACACAAACACCTCCCCTGACAAGGGCTGGCGTGCCAGCGAGTCCACCACCGCTTGCGCCAACCCGTCGATCGAGCGCCTCATGTCGGTGGCCTGCACCACCAACCACACTTCGACCACCTGCGCCCCCATCAGCATGTGCGCGATTCCGATAGCGCACGTACAACCGAACGCAGCAACCCCGCATCGAAACCCTCTTCCACCTCGATGCTCAGCTCGCCGGGCAAGCGTAGCGTGAGCGTGCCTCGCGCCATGATCCGTGCCGATACCGGAATGAGTTGCATGGGTGTCAATGGGCCTTCGGCCTCAAGACGCTTGCCCCACCGGATCAGTTGGGTGTAGCTCACCCCGTGCGCCTCGCACCACGCCAGCTTGCTCTGCCCGCTCCCACGCCAGCGCCCGATCAGCTCCGCCCAGCGCCCCGCAGCGCGTGTCCGACGATTGCCTTCCTTCCTCTGCGCCATCGACTTCGCTCCATTTCGTTCTCGATGGCGTTACTCTCGCTCATGCCATCGCCGAATGGAAGGTGGGGCGGGCCGGACAGATACGGCGTGATCGCGCCGGCCCGACCAGGTGCTCTGATCCGTATCTGTCCGGCCGCCCACACATTGAATGGGCGTTAGGTTGGAGAGCACAATCGTGGCGTGTCAGATGACGGGGCGCCACAGGTGCGGCAACAACGAATCGATGTCCTTGGCTTTGGTGATGGGCAAGCGCGTGAGCACATCGCGCAAATACACGTAGGGGTTATGCCCGTTGGCTCTGGCCGATTGCAGCAGGCTGTAGATGACCGCGGCGGCTTTGCCTCCGCGAGTGCTCGCCACGAACAGATAATTGTTGCGGCCTTGGGCGACCGGCCGGATGGCGTTCTCCGTGAGGTTGTTGTCGAGGGCAAGCCGGCCATCTTCGAGATAGCGCGTGAGCGCCCCCCATTGCCGCAGCATGTAGCCAACGGCTTGGGCCAAGGGGCCCTTGGGCGGCAACTTTGGCCAGTGCGCTTCAAGGCGCGCTTTCAACGCCTCCAATACTGGCGGTGCGCGCGCCCCACGCAGCGCGTGGATTTGCGGCGCACGCAAGCCTTGCTCCTTCGCTTGGCGTTCGATGGCGTAGAGTTCCCCGATGTGGTGCACCACTTCATGGGCAAACCCCGGTGTCTTCGCCGCCTTGGCCACTTCGAAGAACTTACGCCTGGCATGCGCCATACAGCCCACTTCGATGATGTGTCCGCCAGTAAACACCGCGTCGTAGCCGGCGTAGGCGTCCGCTTGCAGGTACCCGCGATAGCCTTGGAGAAATCGCATCGGGTGCTCCCCCGAGCGGTCCTCGGTGAACTGGTACAC
>JBKKAO010000560.1:0-10735 GCA_046714645.1 Burkholderiales bacterium
AATAGAAGCCCTTGCCCTCGATAACGGATTCATCTATTTCGGCGAGCGCTTTGGCAGTGGCGGAGGCCTGAAGAGACGTAGCCACCACTGCGCTTACCGTTCTCGCTCCAACAAGTGGACTGTCAACGGACGCGCATGTATTCCTCGACGCGGCCCATTTGTACTACTTCCGCGATGGTGAAGGCGTCATCCGAAGGGTTGCGAAGTCCGGCGGAACTGTTGCCCCAGTCATATCGGGAGCCGGAATCATCGGCCATGCGTCGGACGGGACTTCGGTGTTTTATACACAGAGCGGCAACCTGTACTCCGTGCCTGTAACCGGTGGCACAGGACGTTGCTTGCGAACGGCGTGTCGGTTTCGCAGCGAGCCGCGGCTGTTGATAGCTCGTACTTCTACTGGGCGGACGCGCCGAGCGGTACGGTAAGTGGGAAGATCTTGTGGCTTGCTAAACAGGAATCCGTCCCGCTTGCCTCCGACGCAGTCCCAATCACTCTCCCAGCGCCCCCGAATTTAGTTCAGCCAAGCCCCATCTGTCTCGTACCAGCCTCGGTTCCGAATCCTGCGGGAGGAGTATGTTTCCAGCGAGTTGCGGCTTCGCCTTATTCAACGCGCGCGTGCACACCCCCCGTCCCCGAAGACACCCCGGCGTTGGCTTGCGGGCTGCCAGATCGCAAAGTAACGACTCCAGCGGAACGCTGACATTGCACCAAACGGTCTTCAATTCAACAAAGCCAACCGTGGTGATCTCTCATGGCTGGGTCCCTCTCCCGGACCTTGACTCTTTGCTTGATGACCCACCACCAAGCTGGATGGGGCGGATGGCCGAAGCGATAGGCGATCGGGCGAACGTCTTCATATGGAATTGGACGGAGAAAGCGGAGTCGCTCGGGGGCAGCGGTTGCCCTCTCGGCGGCGATTTGGGTCTTCTGGACGGGTCCGCTTGCCTGGCGGTTCCCTACGATAAGGTCGAGAATGCAGGTAAGGATCTCGCTGCAGCTTTGGACACGGCTCTTTGTAAGTGGGACAGCGGATGCGCGACTGGCGCATCGTCGTACGCACAACCCATTCACTTCGTGGGTCACAGTCTGGGCACCGGTGTGGTCACTTACGCCTCCAAGTACATCGCCGTGCAGTACGTGAAGTACAAGAGCAATATCGATCAGCTGACATTTCATGATTCCGCCTATTTGTCTTTCCCGCCGGCCGATAGCACCTTGGCCGAGCTTAAGACTCGGCTCCCTTTCCCCGTCTTCATCGACAATTACAGGAGCCTTGTCCAGCACGTATCGCTATGGTCATTTCAGCCGCAAAACATCAGTACCAACATAGTTCTTCCGCCGATCCCTCTCCTTCCGTTTCAGGGGGCGAAAGACTGCAAAACAGGACAAGCGACCATCTCGAATCTCAACCCCCATGGATATGGGTACTGGTGGTACACAAGCTCGTACGAGGATTTCACGTGTAAAGACATGATCGGCGACATCACCGTGCCACCGCTCGGCCCACCGCACAACGGCACGTATTGGAGTGCAGAAAGAACAGGCGACCGAAGCGACGTTGCGTTCATTTATCTATCGCTTATCCCATTCGAGAAATGGTTGCTATCTCCGATCAGTCGGCTTCCTAGCGCCGTAGGCGGGTCTGACACTTATCTCGTAGGCACCGCACTGGACCTAGCAGTCGAGGGTCAGGCCTATACTTTATAGCATCGCAATCAGTCTGCTCAGGATCGCATCGGGCGGCGAGGACTCGATCTGCGACTGAATCTGCGACACGCGCCCGATCGACCCGCCAGCCAACCGGGCCGCCTCCCGCAAGCTCCAGTGCACACACCGATGACTTGCTAGAAGTTGTAGCGGATTTCGAAGTTCGTTAGGAACGCATCATCGGCATTCACTTGAAAAGCGTCGCCTGGCTTGAAGTAGCCCAGCACTAGGGTGAGATCCAGGTCCTTGATCGCTCGATAGCCGAATACGAGGTCGACTTCGCTTCCCAGCTCTTTGTCGAGGCCGGTCGGTCCGAGGGTCCGCGGTCGCGGAGCGATCTCCGAGTTGCGGATTTGATTGAGAGCCTTGTGCTGGCGGTAGTGGTGATAGACGAGGTCGATGGAGCTTCGGCGCACGGGCCGGATGCCGGCCCCGAGGGTAAAGACGTTCAGATTGGAAAGCTCCGGATTGAACAGTTCGCCGTAATACTTCAAGCGCACCACGCCATTGAACTTGTCGGAGTTGTCCTGAAGCCGGCTCTGGCGGAAGCCGTGGTCGGTGCGATCCGCCGGATCGGCATCACCGCTGCCGAAAGCGTAGGCTAAGGTGAGCGAGGGCTTCATAGGCGGATCGAATTCGTAGGTCAGTCCGAGGTCAAGGCCTGTTCCCCGGATCTTGTTCGGGCCGGCTCTACCCCTCACTATTGCCAGCTCGAGCCAGTAGTCCAGATCGTGGATGATTTCGCCACTCGAATGCACGCCCAAAAATAGCGGGCGCTGTCGCTGCGGCGTTCGATCTTGGCGCAGAAACGCGTAGCCCCTGACGAGCGTCTTCTCGTCGATGGCATAAACGCCGGAGGCCAAATAATTGTCGATGCGCTCGTCTCTCACGTCGTTGAGCAGATCCCCGTCCACATAGTTCTTGCGGCTCACGGAGAATTCGAGCGCCACATCGGATACGCGGAAAAAGGCGCGCGCCGCATCGAGCTGGTCGTCGAACAGCCACTCGCGTTCGTCCCGGAAGCGCTGCCGCCCGAGCTGAAGGGACAGGCCCTCGGTCACGTTTCGCAACAAGACGAACGCATGGGCTAGGTTCAATCGGGTGGGGCCGTTGTCATTTTTCCCCGCCTCCCGCTCGAACTTCTTGGCCCATACGGCGTTGACGTAGGCCTGAAAATCCGGATTGGGATCGTAGGAGAGGGCAACCGAGAGCTGCGGCTCCCCGATACGGGTGTCGTCAGATCGCCCTTCATTGAGGTCGAAGTTCTCCTGAAAAGTGTACTCGAGCTCCAGCCTAGCGCCGAAGGCGAGCGATGGCGCGATCGGGATTCGCGTTTTCGGCGGCGCGCCGGGGTCGATCGCCGCCGAAGCGGCGCTAGACGCAGCGGCCGGCTTGTCGAGCACTTGGGCCACGGCGGGGACGTTAGAGAACAGGGTCCAGAGAACACTTGCGATGCACATCCGGTAGCCGCGATCATCCGCGATTCGTTTTGTTAGGTTTTTCGTGGTCACGGCCCCAATGATTCATGGCAATCGAGGCGCCCGGGGGCTCTCGCCTGCCGCCGCGTCATCTCCGCTTCCCACCAGTCGCGGCAGCGCCGGGCGAGTGCCAGGATCTCAGGCGAAAAACGAGCGAAACAACGCTCGTACCCGAGGTCTGACAGGAGGTCGCCCGCGAGCGCCTCGAACAACTCTAGATCGCGCTTCGCCATCTGCGTGCGCCAATCCCGCAGCCCTGGGGTCGGTGGGAGCCAAGCCTCCTTGGCCGATAGCCCCGGCGCGTTCTTGGTCTTCCCCACGTGATACGCCGCCATTTCTGGGGCGTACCTCAACTGGAGAAAGTCCGCTGCCGCCTGCAGCGTCTGCTCTGGACTGGCGATCAAATCTTCATAGCTAATCTCGTGATAACGAGCGGCGCCCAACTCGCGTCCATCGCGTCTGCCGGTGTACACCTGCCAGCGCCACCACAGCGCGCACACTGCGTACGGTTCTTCGCGCCACAACTGGAATTTTCCTGGCCCCTTGTCCTCGTTGGCCCATTCGAGGGTAGAGAGGGCGACGTCCCGGCCGTCGCGGATGATGTGCAGGGTCTTGACCCAGGGAAACAGGGCATGCAGAAAAGGCAGACAGCGCACGTAATCGGGAGTTTTCTCACCTCCCAGCGGCTTCCCGTGCATGGCCGCGAATTCCGAATACAGCGCGCTCACGAACCCGCGGTAAGTATGAGCGTTCGCCGCGGCACTATCCACGGCAGCCTCGGCGAGACCGAGCCGGGGGAAGCGCCGGTAAGTGCGTACCCGCTCAATGAGATCGGCAGTGAGCGGCAGATCGGCTCCCGTGCTCGAGCTCGTGACGGCGCGGGGTATGAAATGCGTGTCGTTCGCCACTGCGAGCCGCGGGTGATGGTCGAGCATTCTCTGCAGCAGCGTCGTACCGGATCGTGGGCAGCCCACGACAAACACATAAGGGTTGCGGCTCATCGTGCGCTTCGTTTCCTCTCGGCCGGAACGCGGTTCCATCATTTGTTCTCGGCCAAACGCACGCGATTCCCTTTGGCCTGCGCTGCCGGGAAACGGGTGCCCGAGCACGCGCCGATTCTGCCTTGCCGTGTGACCATTTCCGCCTCCCAGCGCTGCCGGCAGCGCTGCGCGAGCGCCGCGATCTGAGACGAAACGCGGTCGCAAGCCCGCTTGTAACCCAGGCTGGATAGGAGGTCTCCCGCAATCGCTTCGAACAGCTCGATTTCGTACGGCGCCATCTGCGCCTGCCAATCCCTGAGCCCGGCGGTTGGCGGCAGCCATGCCTTCTTGGTCGAAAAGCTAGGCCGGTGGCGGGTCTTACCCACGTGATAGGTGAGCATCTTGGGGGAGAAGGGCAATTCCAAAAAGGAGGCGATGCGCCGCAGCGTCTCCTCGGGCGTGACCACCAGGTTCTCATAAGCCACCTCGAGATACTGGACCGGAGCCAGTGCGGCTCCATCGCGCATGCCCGCGCCGACTTGCCACTGCCACCATAGGGCGCAGGCAGCCAAGGGTTGCTCGCGCCATAGGTCTAGCTTTCCCGGTCCTTTGCCCTCCCGCGCCCACTCGAGGGTGGATAGGGCGACATCCCGGCCATCGCGGATGATGTGGATAATCTTCACCCAGGGAAAGAGATTCTTCAGAAGCGGCAGGTATTGCGTGC
This sequence comes from Burkholderiales bacterium, assembly GCA_046714645.1. GTDB lineage: Bacteria > Pseudomonadota > Gammaproteobacteria > Burkholderiales > SHXO01 > SHXO01. The sequence goes on from JBKKAO010000560.1 coordinate 4,890, forward strand.
AGTAAGGATCTTTTTCTCCCGCCAGCGGCTTAGCGTGCTGCTGGGCGTATTGCGAAAACAGCGCGCTCACGAACTGCGCATAGGTATGAGCCCCAGCCGCAGCCGCATGGACGGCGGCCTCGGAAATATCCAGTCGAGTGAAATTTGGATGGCGGCGCACCCTGTCTACGACTTCGGCGCTCAGTGACGGATTGATTCCCGGCACGGCCCGCTCCTCGATCGCCACCGGGATGAAGCGCGCCTCGTTGACCACGGCGAGCTGTGGATGGCGATCGAGCATGCGCTGGAGCAGCGTGGTGCCGGATCGCTGGCAGCCAACTATTACAAGATACGGATTCTGGCGCGAGTTCGTGTCCACGGTGTTCCCTATGTGCCGGTCTGGGGTCTCACTGCTTTGGCCTCTCGCCCAATGCACCCTGCGAGCGCGTCCTTGGCGCCGCCCGAGATAGGCGATTTTCTGGCGCGGTCAAGAATTGGTCCGGCCCTCGGGTTGAACCAACTTCAGTCCGCGCAGCTGCCGGTATCTGCGGCCGCTCGCGGACAGCTCCTCTGGAGTGCCGCGCTCGATGATCCGCCCCTCTTCCAGAACTAGGATCTGATCCGCCGCGGCCGTCGCGGTGAGATCATGGGTGATCAGAAGACAGGTCTTGCCCGCCATCAGGCGTCTGAGCGCTTGTCTGATCTTGACTTCGCTCTCGGCGTCTAGGCCCCTCATCGGCTCGTCCAGGATCAAGATCGGAGAGTCGCGGATCAGCGCCATGGCGATCGCGATCCGCTGCCGCTCACCGCCAGAGAGGCTCTCGCCGCGCTCACCGATGATCGCGTCATAGCCGTCCTTGAGCTTCTCGATGAACTCATGCGCGTTGGCGAGCTTGGCCGCGGCGGTAATATCCTCGCTCGTCGCATCCGGCTTGCCGTAGGCGATGTTCTCCTTGATCGTGGCACCGAAGAGCACCGAATCCTGAAGCACGATGCCGATCTGACGGCGCAATGACTCGATCCGATAACGCCTCAAGTCCACCCCGCCGATCGTGATGCGGCCTTGCTGCGGTTCGTAGAGGCGCAGGATCAGGCTCGCGATCGTGGACTTTCCCGCTCCCGAGCCTCCTACCAAGGCGACGGTCTGTCCCGGTGCGACGACGAAGGAGATATCCTTTAGCACCGCCTTTCCATCCGCGTAAGCGAAGGACACATTGTGGAAGGCGATTTCTCCCATGAGCGGACCCATTTCCCGCGCATCCGGACTGTCCTTGATCTCGGGCTCTTCCTCCAGGATCTCGGCGACCCGCTCCGCGCTGACCCCGGCCTTGGAGAATTTGTTCGAGAGCATGGCGAGATTGCGAATCGGCCTGAACATGCTGGTGAGGTAACCGACGAAGATCAACAATTCGCCCGGCAACATCGCGCCCTTGAGCACTTGCGAGCCGCCGTAGAGAAGCACGATCCCACTGCCCGCCGCGCTGATGACCTCCACCGTGCGGGCGGCTGCCGCCTCGATGCGGGCGGTTCGCACGCTCTCCTTCAGCGTGCGCGCACTGTCGGTCTCGAATCGCTTGACCTCGTAGTCTTCGCGGCCGAAGACTTGCACCATCGACACCGCGGTCAGGATTTCGCTGACACGCGAGGCGATCTTGCCTTCTTTCCCCCGTTGTTTCCTCGCCGAATCCTTCAGCTTGCGGTAGAGGGAAAAAAGCGTGAATGCCAGCACCGGAAACATCGTCAGCACGACCAGGGCAAGTTCCCAGTTCATTACCGCCATGACCGCGAGCATGCTTACCAGGGTCAACAGTTGCGCCGCCAGCGTCAGGCCCGAGTCTCCGAAGGTGTCCTTCAGAGCGTTGGTGTCCGCCGTGACCTTGGTCAGGAGCTCGCCAGAGCGCTCCCGATTGTGAAAGGCGAGCGAGAGCCTCTGCAGATGCGCGAAAAGCTCACGCCGCAGAGCATAGGCCAGCTCGTAGCCCAGGCGCGCCGTTATGTAGATCTGGCCGTAGGAAAAAACGCCCTTCACCAGCGCGATCAATAGGACGGACAGCGAGACCAGCATCAGCGCGAAGATCTTGCCCTCTTCGAGCAGCACCGCCAGAGGCGCGAGCACAGCCGGCAGCGGCTTGCCCAGAAGGATATGGTCGATGACGATCTTCAGCGGCCACGGCGCGAGAAGCTGTGCGAGCGTGACGCCGAGCATGCAAAAGGCGGCGACCAATAGCCTCCCCTTGACTTGGCGCACATGGCGCAGGAGAACCTGTCTGAATCGGCTGGCCGGCGTATTCACGTATTCATGCGCTCCTCATGCGAACACCCGGCTTGCCACGCGCAGCCGCGCCTCGCACAGTTGCAGCAGATCGCCGGTGAACTGACGGCGCTCGGCGATGAGCGTGCTGAGATAGATATGCCGCACCAGAGTCAAGGTGGCATAGGTCCACACGCGAGGGAGGATGGCCTCGCCCGAAAGCTGCGCGAAGCGCTGCTCGGTAGCGCGCTCCACCATAGCGAGCGCATCGGGGTCGCCCAGCACACGCAGGCCATACTCGGTGACGTGAGCGAGAAAGTTGCCGATGTCCAACGCCGGGTCCCCCTCGCAATACAGATCGAAGTCGAGCAGGTACAGGCGCGAACCATCCACCACGACCTGATCCGCGTAGAAGTCGCGGTGGATTCCGCAGATCGCCGCCGGCTGCGCGTGAGCGGCGCCGAGCCGCTCGGAGGCTTGCATGACCCGCTCGATCCTTGGCGCCCAGTGTGGCTGTGCGCGTGAGGCGATGGGCAAATTATCACGCAGAATCCGCAACTCGTCCGCCATGGTGTGACGGCGTTCGGTCGCGACTCCCGCAAGGTGGACCTTGTGAGCGGCCTCGGCAATCTGGGGTCCCAGCTCGCACCCGCGCGGCCCGGCCAAGAGCCCGGCGGCGAGCTCTCCGCGCACCTTGCGTTGCAGCCACATGCGAAGTTTGGACACGGTCGCGATTGGCTCCGGGACCGAGATCGCGTCCGCGCTCGCGGCGTCAAAGCCCGCCTCCCAGAAAGCGGAAAGGAGCCGGTAGCCGGATTTCCCAAAGCGGCTAGCGCGCACCTTTCCTATGAGCGTAATCGACTCGAGCCTGCCCTCAGGGCAGTCGATGTGAACGTCGTACTCGATCACGCAACGCCGCTGAGGCTTGTAGCGGATGACGCGGATCGCCTCGACCTGCACCTCCTGTGCCTCTGCGCACCACGTTGCCAATTGCCGCTTGAACCACTTCTGGACCTGGTGAGGATCTAGCGCGAGCGCCAGGGAAGGCATGCTCGGGTCGCCGGCGACATCGAACGGGTCGATCACGGGAACGTTCATCGCGCCACGGATGTACCGAGCAATTGCGCCCACAACGCGAGCAGGCGGTCGACCTGGTGTACGACGGAGAACCGCTCGACTGCCAGGCGCCGTGCCGCCGATCCCATGCGCGCGGCGAGGTCGCGGTCGACTAGCAACCGCTTCAGAGCCGCCGCCACTGCCACCGCATTGCGGGAGGGCGCCAGCAAGCCAGTCACGCCATGCTCGATCATCTCCGCAACGCCGCCTACAGCGGTGGCGACCGCTGGCACGCCGCAGGCGGCGGCCTCCATCAGGCACACCGGCATACCCTCGCTCTCGCTGGTGAGGGCGGCCACGCTCGCCCGCTGCCACCAGCCCAGGACTTGACTTTGTCGCGCCGCTCCGACCAGCTCGACGACCCGTTCCAGACCGAGCCGAGCGCGCAGCGCGACAAGCTCATCGCGTGTCGGCCCGTCGCCGACCAGGACACAGCGAAAGACAACTCCGCTCGCGCACAGGAGCGCGCAAGCCTCGAGCAGCAGCTTCTGATTCTTGAATGGCTTGAGCCGTGCGACACAGACGATGTGAGGCGGGTCCGCCCGCGCTCCGTTGGAGCGAAATTGCTCGGTGTCCACGCCGCACGATATCAGGTGGATGTTGCCCGCTTCCACGCCCAGGGTATCGACCATGTAGCGTACATTCGCCTGCGACACGGTGACCACGGCCGCGGCCGCGGCGGCGCGAGCCGCGAAGTCGGCGGGGGGCTTGTCGTAGATGTCATAGCGATGAGCGGTGAACGTGAACGGCACGCGCAGCTCGGAGGCTAGCTCGCGCGCCGCCGCGGTCGCCTTGGTAGCGAAGTGGGCGTGGATCAGTTGCGGGCGGAACTTCCGCAGCAGCGGGCGGAAAGCCCTCGCATCGTAGACGGTGCGCTCGTCCAGGCCGGCGCGCACAACAATGTCGTGGCGCAACTCTTCCTCCGGCACTCGCAGCGAGAAGACCTTCAGCTCTACGCCGCGCCGGCGCAACTCCGCCAGCTCTCCGGCGATAAAGGTCTCCGACAGCTTCGGAAACATGTTGAGCACATAGGCGATGCGCAGCACGCTCACTCGCCCCTGCCCCGTGCGCTGATGAGAGGACGCACCAGCTCGATCACCCGCCCCGCGTTGTGCTCCCACGTGTAGCGGGCGCGAATCTCGTGCGCAGCGGCCTCGCCCAGGCGCGAGCGCATCGCGGCACTGGAGAGCAGCCGCTCGCATGCCTGCGTCAATGCGTCCAGATCCCCGGGGGGATAGAGCACGCCGGTCTCGCCGTCGCGGATGACTTCCGCGATTTGCCCCAGGTTGGCTGCGACCACCGGTATGCCGCAAGCCATGTATTCGAACAGCTTGAGCGGCGAGAAGTAGAACGCATGGTCCAGCCGAGAATAAGGCGCGAGCGCGACATCGAACAGCCGAATAAATGCGGCGATTTCCTGATGTGGCTGCGCCCCGGTGAAGACCACGTGCTGCGTGATTTGGCGGTCCTCAAATTCGCGTTCCAGCCTCTCGCGTAGCGGCCCCTCGCCGACCAGCAACAGACGCAGCCGCGGATGGACCGAAATCAAGCGCTGGAGTAGGCTCGGTAGCGCCTCTACGCCATGCCAGGGGCGCAACCCGCCGACGAATCCCAACACCGGGGCCTCTGAGAGGCCCCATCGCGCGCGCAACCGTGGGTCTGGCTGCCCGGGACGGAATAGGGCGGCATTCACCGCGTTCGGCATGATATGTGTCCGGTCCGCTCTCGCGCCGTAGGCCAGCACGTGGTCGCGCAGCGCGGCCGAGACGGTGAGGACCGCATCGGCGCGCGACAGCACCCAACGTTCGGCCTGTTCGGCCAGCTGACCGAGCCCGGTTGCTCGATAGGCGGATTGCTCGAGGGCAAGAGGGGCATTGACCTCGAGCACAAGCGGCACATGAAGCTCGGCGGCCAGCAAAACGCCGCAAATCGAATACAGAGAGGCACGTTCATAGATGAAATCCGGAGGCTCGCTCTCGAACCTGCGCTTGACCTGCTTGAATAGCTCGTTGTTGTAGACGATACGGCGCACTTCGCCGGGGAGCGAGTTGTCCACTCCGAGCGCTTCGTTGAAGGTCTTGAGCGCGAGCAATACCGAATCGGCATCGGCCGCAAATGGCACGTGATACAAGGACGCGTCCAGGGGGGCCGGCTCCTCCCAGGGCGACTTGGTAAGCATCGGGGTTGCGACGATCAGTCGGTCGCCACCGCGGCAGAACGCCGCCGCGAGCTCGCGCACGTGCGCCGAAGCCCCTTTGCGACCCAGCACTGGGACGCCGAGATCAGCGCAAAGATAGAGAATCTTCAAGGCAGCAATGCTCCACGGAACGCTAGGGCAATTTCAGCCCGTCGCCACTTCCGCCATGGGGTACGAGAGCAGTCTCGCAATCGCCCGGCCCGCGTTCGCCGCGCCGCTCATGTCGATACCTGCTCGTTGAGGGCTCACGGGTCTATCGCTTGCGAGCGCGGCCTCGATCTCGCGCAGCAAGACGCGCGGCGT
>JBKKAO010000561.1:0-6937 GCA_046714645.1 Burkholderiales bacterium
AATTCGCGTCAATAGCATCGGACCGACTTTCACCGAAACGCCCTTGGTGAAGCGAATCATGAATACACCGGAGAAACGCGAATTCATGCTGTCTCGAATCCCCTTGGGGACCTTCGCCCGCGTGGAAGATGTCATGGCGGCGGCCGTGTATCTCGCCTCGCCGGCGGCGGCGATGATTACCGGTACTCATTTAATCGTTGACGGCGGATGGACGGCGCAATGAAACCATGGCTCTGGGTGGGATTTCTATTGGGCGTGCTTTCAACGTCACTGGGGGCGCAGACCTATCCGTCCCATTCGATCTCTCTGGTGGTGCCTTTCACCGCCGGCGGACCCACGGATGTGCTGGGCCGAACCTTGGCGGCCGCCATGACCAAGTCCTTGGGGCAAATCGTCATCGTGGAGAATAGAACCGGTGCCGGTGGCACCATCGGCGCCGCCTACGTCGCCAAAGCCGCGCCCAATGGCTACACGTTTTTGCTGCATCACACGGGAATGGCCACCGCGCCGGCGCTCTATCGGAAACTCGCCTACGATCCGCTCAAGGATTTCGAGTACGTCGGCCAAGTCGTGGATGTGCCGATGACCTTGGTGGCCCGCAAGGATTTTCCGCCCAAGGCTCCCGGGGCATTGCTGGACTATCTAAGATCGCAGAAAGAGAACGTCAATCTCGCGAACTCGGGCCCTGGCGCCGTGTCGCATCTGTGCGCCATGTTGCTCCAGCAAGCCCTCGGGGTGCAGATGACCACGATTTCCTACCAAGGTACCGCCCCCGCGCTCACGGCCTTGGCGGTTGGCCATGTAGACGTGCTGTGCGACCAGACCACGCAGACCATTCCGCACATCAAGGCGAAGCGTATCAAACTCTACGCCTCGGCCACCCGCAAACGCATCGCGGCGTTACCGGACACGCCCACGCTAGACGAGCTGGGTCTGAAGGGTTTCGAGGTGACGGTGTGGCACGGTGTCTACGCTCCCAAGGGCACCCCGAAGGAGGCCATCGACAAGTTCGGCGCTGCGTTGCGTGCGGCGCTCAAAGATCCCCTGGTGAAAACGCGGCTCACGGAACTGGGCGTGCAATGGGTCCCCGAGTCCAAGCAAACGCCAGCAGGTTTGCGCGACTGGCTGGCGGCGGAGATCGGCCGGTGGGCACCCATCATCAAGAAGGCGGGCGTGTACGCGGAGTGAGCCGACTAATGGGGTTTCCAATGCGGGGGTTTCCAATGCGTGGCTTCGTCCCAGGTCGGCGGCTGGCATCCTTTGCGACCGATATTAATGGCCGCGCATGCGGACGCATGACGTAGGGCTTGCTCCAACACTTCGGCGAGAGGGGGGTGATCCAGCAGCTGCTCCAGCGCACCTTGACGGCATAACGAAGCGATGAACCCCGCGAAAAACGCATCACCTGCTCCGACGGTGTCCACGATGTGCACTGGATGGGCTCGCTGAAAGATCTGGTGCTGCGCACTCATCACTCGCGCACCCGACGCGCCGAAGGTGAAGACCACAAGCTTGCAACCGCGCTCGATCAAGGTTCCTGCGAAGACTTCCGGAGAATCCGTGACGCCCAGGCCTTGCAGGTCCTCATCGCTCAGCTTGACCACGTCCGCCAGGCTAGCCACATCGAGCGCGGCCTCGCGGTAACGGCTTTGTTCAACCCCTAGGCTGTGCGCCACTTGCGGCCTCAGATTGACGTCTACCGTGCATAGAACACCTTGCGCGCGGAAGTGACGCATCGCCCCGATGGCAACGCGATGGTCCGGCGGAAGCAGGGCCAGTGCACCGGTGTGAAACCCCAATAAACCGGCGCTTGGGGCGTGCGTGATCGCGGCTAAGTCAAGGTCGCGATCGGCAACCCCTTCGCGGTAAAAGCTGTAGTGCGGATGTCCCTGGGTGTCGGTGGTGACTAGGGCGAGAGAAGTTGGTTTCCGGCTGGAGCGCCCGCTATGCGTTGCTCCTGAAGTCTCAAGCGTTGCTTTGAGCCATGAGCCAAAAGCATCCTCGGAAAACGGATTCAGATAGCTCGCGGGAATGCCCTGCAGAGCCAACGCGCGGGCGAAATTGTAGGGTGCACCGCCCGGGACGGGCAGGTAGGTTCCATCGCCCGTCGCCACCAGGTCAATGAGGGATTCGCCGGCGACTAGAAACATGGGGTTAAAGTCCGGCGATGCTTTCGCCAGCCTCCTGAACGCAGATATAGCTGAAGACGCTTCAAGGACGGTGTTTGGCGCAATGCGGACTTGCCCGTTGCTCTTGTCATGAGGAAAACACTATGTTAGCTTGCGCCCGCGTATTAAATAACGCATTGTGATTTAAGTACTGTCACCACTCTATCACGAATGAAAGTGGCCGGAGCAGTCTTGCCGGTTCCTCTACATCCCAAGCGAGGACGAGACAAATCGTGCGCCACTGCGTGCGCGATTCGAATTCGTTCCGGTCCTTTGTCTCAACTAATCGAGGAGTAACTATGAATCTGAAGAAGCAATTGCTGGCAGGTCTATTGGCCGGAGTAGGAAGCGTGGCCGTCGCGCAAGAGCCCGTGATCGGATTGATTACCAAGACGGAAACCAACCCGTTCTTTGTGAAGATGAAAGAAGGCGCCCAACAGGCCGCAAAAGCCAAAGGGGCCAAGCTTCTGAGCGGCGCCGGCAAGACCGATGGCGACAATGCCGGCCAGGTGACCCATATCGAGAACATGATGACCGCAGGTGCCAAGACCATACTGATCACACCGAGCGACTCCAAGGCGATCGTACCGACCATCAAGAAGGCGCGCGACGCCGGTGTTATGATCATCGCGCTGGACAGCCCTACCGATCCGCAGGACGCCACCGATGCCTTGTTCGCGACGGATAATTACAAAGCCGGTTTGCTGATCGGGCAGTACGCCAAAGCGGCCATGAAGGGCAGGCCCGCGAAGATCGCTACCCTCGATCTATTCCCCGGCCATCCCGTGGGCGCGCAGCGCCACAACGGTTTCCTGGCGGGATTCGGGGTCAGCTCCGTGGGCGCGTCGAGCAATGAGTTAGCCTCGTCCCCCGAGGTGGTCTGCATGCAGGACACTTTTGGCGACCAGGCCAAGGGCCAAACCGCGATGGAGAACTGCCTGCAAAAGAACCCTGAGATCAATCTGGTCTACACCATCAATGAGCCCGCCGCCGCCGGGGCCTACCAGGCGCTCAAAGCGGTAGGCAAGGAAAAGAGCGTCATGATCGTGTCGGTGGATGGTGGATGCGCGGGCGTGCGTAACGTCAAGGCGGGCGTCATTGCCGCCACTTCGCAACAGTATCCGTTGAAGATGGCTTCGCTCGGCGTGGAGGCGGGTGTCGAGTATGCCAAGACCGGCAAGAAAGTCGCGGGTTACACCGATACCGGCGTTACACTTATTACCGACAAGGCGATGGCGGGGGTCGCCAGCAAAGATACCAAATTCGGTCTCGGGGCTTGCTGGGGTAAATAAAAACCTGTCGTTATCCTAGTTCGGCGTTAAGTCCGGGCATCGCGGCGATGCCCGGGTTTCTATTCCACAGTGGGAGGGGAACGGTGTCTACTCAAACAGCCACAAGCAATGACGCAAGACCCGGACGCCTTTGGGAGCATCTTCCGAATCTCGCGACACTAGGTCCCTTCATCGCACTGTTGTTGGCTTGTATTTTTTTCGCATCGCAATCGGACCGGTTTCTCACCGGCCAAAATTTTTCGTTGATCTTGCAACAGGTCATGGTGGTCGGCGTCATCGCCATCGGCCAGACGCTGGTCATCCTCACCGCCGGCATCGATCTGTCCTGCGGCATGGTCATGGCGCTGGGTTCCATCGTGATGACCAAGTTTGCCGTGGATCATGGGATGGATCCCTACCTTGCCATCTTCTGCGGACTGCTGGTATCGGCGGCTTTCGGGCTACTCAACGGCAGTCTCATCACATTTGTGCGCTTACCCTCTTTCATCGTGACGCTGGGAACCTTGAACATCGCCTTCGCCATCACGCAGATTTACTCCGAGGCGCAGACGGTGACGGGATTGCCCGAGCCGCTCTTGTTCTTTGGCAATACCTTCAAGATCGGCGGGACGGTCGTTACCTACGGCACGGTTCTCATGCTGGCGATGTATTGCGCCTTCTGGTACGTGCTGCGCAGCACGGCGCCGGGTAGGCATATCTACGCGCTCGGAAACAACGCCGAAGCCACGCGCTTGATGGGGATTCACACACGCGGTTTGCTGCTTTCGGTTTACGCTCTGGCGGGCCTCATTTATGGCATCGCCGCGCTGTTGATCGTCGCGCGAACGGGCGTGGGAGATCCCAACGCGGGTCAAACGGACAACTTGGATAGCATCACGGCGGTGGTGCTCGGCGGCACGAGCTTATTCGGCGGCCGCGGCATGATCTTGGGCACGCTGATCGGCGCGCTCATCGTCGGGGTGTTTCGCAATGGCTTGACCTTGATGGGCGTGGCCTCGGTGTATCAGATCCTGATCACCGGCATTCTGGTGATCTTGGCGGTCGCCACCGATCAAGTTTCACGTCGCAAAGGCTAGCGCTATGACGACTCCAACTTCCTCAGCTACCCCGGTTCTACAAGCACGTGGATTGGTCAAGCGTTACGGCCATGTCACTGCCCTCGACGGCGCCGATTTCGACCTGCTCCCCGGCGAGATTCTGGCGGTGATCGGGGACAATGGCGCCGGTAAGTCCACGCTGATCAAAGCCCTATCCGGCGCACTCATTCCGGACGAGGGTGAGATTCACCTGGACGGCAATCCAGTGAAGTTCCACAGCCCCATCGATGCCCGGCGGCAAGGGATCGAAACCGTCTACCAAGACCTGGCGGTCGCCTCGGCGATGAGCATCGCGGAGAACCTCTTTCTTGGCCGTGAGATAAGGAAGCGCGGCATCATGGGATGGCTGTTCCGTATGCTCGACACCAAACGCATGGCGGCGGAAGCGAGTGGGCACATGAAGGATTTGCAGATCGGAATTCGCTCCATGAAACAAGCCGTGGAGACCCTCTCCGGCGGCCAGCGCCAAGGGGTCGCCGTGGCGCGTAGCGCTGCGTTCGCGCGGCATGTGGTGATCATGGATGAACCCACGGCCGCCCTTGGCGTAAAGGAGGGCAATATGGTGCTCTCCTTAATCCGCCGCGTGCGCGACCGAGGTCTGCCCGTGATTCTGATCAGTCACAACATGCCGCACGTTTTCGAGATCGCGGACCGCATCCATATCGCACGGCTGGGCAAACGGGCCTGCGTGGTCAATCCGAAAAAGATCAGCATGTCGGAAACGGTGGCCGTCATGACCGGCGCCAAGCGGCCCGATGAGCTGCCCGAAGGAACACTAGCGTGATGTCGCGCCGGTCTTGCGGATGAACGATGCCACCGTTGATGTCGCGCCGCCATTGCCGCGGCCCGTCGGCTCCAACCATGTGGGCATGCGGCAATTCAACGAGCGCATCGTGCTGCAAGCCATCCGGCTGCACGGGGCATTGCCGAAGGCTGAGGTGGCGAGGCTGACGCGCTTGAGTGCGCAGACGGCTTCGGTCATCATCAATGGCCTATTGAGGGATGGTCTGGTAATCAAGCAGGATCGCGTGCGAGGCCGCATCGGGCAACCGTCCGTTCCGATTGCGTTGAACCCGGATGGGGCGTTCACGCTTGGAATTAAGGTGGGCCGCCGTAGCGTGGATGTGTTGGCCATGGACTTCGTGGGGCAGGTGCGCTACCGGGAAGTATTGGAATATCCCTATCCAGACCCGAAGATTATTTTTCCGGCGATCGAGCGCAAGCTGGCGCTCGTCGACAAACAGTTAGGAGCACACGCGCAGCGTCTGGTGGGCCTGGGGGTGGCGGCGCCATTGTGGCTCGGCGGTTGGCGCGAATTTCTCGGTGCGCCGGCAAGGGTGGCGGAGAGTTGGAACCAGATCGACATCCACGCTCGCATTCAAGAGATGACCAAACTCCCCGTCGAATTCGCCAAGGATACGACGGCGGCTTGCGCGGCGGAACTCGTCCTCGGCCAGGGGCGCAGCCTGCGCAATTTTCTCTACCTGTTCGTCGGTACCTTTATCGGCGGCGGACTCGTCATCGATGGCCATCTCCATTTGGGACCCCACGGCAATGCGGGTGCAGTCGGTTCACTACCTTTGCCGGACGGAAGTGGCGCGCGGCAGTTGTTGCACCGAGCCTCGGGCTTAGTGCTGGAGCAGCTTCTCAAGGATCACAAGTTTCCTGCCGCGGGGGCGCATGATCAACGCGCCCTCTCGGTAAAAGTCAGGCCGCTGACCGACCGGTGGCTAGACGAAGCTTGCCCGGCGCTGGCATTGACCGTGAGTACGACCACCGCGGTACTCGACCTGGAGGCGGTCATCTTGGATGGGTCCATGGATCGCCAATTGGTCGAGCAGGTGATCGCCCGCACTGAGTGCATCCTGGATGCTTACTCCTGGGAGGGCATGATTCGGCCCGCGTTGCTGGCGGGAAGTTTGGGTACGGACGCCCGCGCCATGGGAGGCGCGATCCTGCCGCTCTACACCAACTTTGCCCCCACGCACGAGTTGTTCTTGAAACCAGAGGCGGTTCACTAGCGAGGCCGTGCTTCGATTCCGGCGTCGGGCTTTGGGGCTAGCTCCTCGATCCAAATCGATCGGTATCTCGTTGAAGACGTCCAGTGTGCCGCTAAGGTTTGTAAGGCATTCAAGTTCGGAGGCCTCATTCTAACTCGTGACCAACTGAAAATAGTGCGATGCAACATCAGCTCATCTGCGAATAAGCAGAACCGATGCACATCATCCAAAAATACGATTGGAACTTGCGGAGCGCCGCCGTTATCTTATGGTTCTCACTCGATTGTGTTGTGTTGTCAGGAGGTTGCAATGAAACCGAAACATCTTTGGAATAGCCCTTTCGGCTCCATTCTGGCCGGGACTAGCGCATGGAGCGCGTC
>JBKKAO010000562.1:0-4683 GCA_046714645.1 Burkholderiales bacterium
GCGCAGCTTCGCGAGCCCCTGTCCGCTAACCATTGGATTGGGATCCTGCATCGCAGCGACCACGCTGGTGACGCCAGCGGCGATCAAGGCATCCACGCAAGGGGGTGTACGACCGTGGTGGCTGCACGGTTCCAGACTCACGTAGGCCCTCGCGCCTCTCGCTCGCTCACCCGCTACTCGAAGAGCGTTGATTTCGGCATGGGCTTCGCCCGCGCGCTCGTGCCAGCCCTCGCCCACCACCGCTCCGTCTCGCACGATCACACAACCGACCCGGGGATTGGGCGTGGTGGTATACAGCCCGCGCGCTGCGAGATGCAGCGCACGAGCCATCATTTCGTGGTCGGTGAAGGAGAACATGGGGATTCGTGAGGCGTTAGGCGTAAGGCAGGCCACGGTGAGGCGTGAGGCGATAGGCGTGAGGCGTAAAAATCAGTTCGCCGGTACGCCGAGACTCGGCGACGAAGCGAAGAAGGGCTCGCCCATTCGCTTGCCGTTCCGCTCCCTCGCCCCGCTTGCGGGGAGAGGGCTGGAGTGAGGGGACGCCTCACGCCTATCGCCTATCACCTCACGCCTCACCTTTTTCCCCCTTCGCCCTCACCACGCGCGCCCTTGCGCGCACAGTAGGCTTACCCACCTCTCTCAGCACATCACGAAAATCTTCCACGTCCTGAAAATCCTTATACACCGAGGCGAAGCGGATGTAGGCCACTTTGTCGAGCTTGTAGAGTTCCTTCATCACCATCTCGCCGATGCGCCGTGAGGGTACTTCGCGCTCACCTAAGCTCAACAGCTTTTGCCGGATGCGGTCGATGGCGGCATCCACGTATTCCGTCGGGACGGGCCGCTTGTGCAAGGCACGCGCGAACCCGATGCGAAGTTTCTGCTCGTCGAACTCCTCGCGGTTACCGTTGGTCTTCACCAACGACGGCATGCGCAACTCCACGGTTTCGTAGGTGGTGAAGCGTTTGTCGCAGGTCGCGCAGCGCCGCCGCCTTCGAATGCTATCGCCCTCCTCGCTCACCCTGGAATCGACGACTTGGGTGTCGGACTCGCTGCAGAAGGGGCATTTCATTGTGGCGTAAGGCGTCCCCTCACGCCTCTCGCCTCACTCATAAACTGGAAACCGCGCGCACAGGTCCTTCACATCCTCCGCCACCCGGCCAATAACCTTATCGTCTTGCGGTGAGTCCAGGACATCGGTGATGAGTTGGCCGAGTTGCTCCGATTCCGCCTTACCGAAGCCGCGCGTGGTCATCGCGGGCGAGCCGATGCGAATGCCGCTGGTAACGAAGGGCTTCTCCGGATCGTTGGGAATAGCGTTCTTGTTGACGGTGATGTGCGCCCGGCCCAAAACCTCCTCGGCCTCTTTGCCAGTGATTTTCTTGGCGCGCAGGTCGAGCAGGAACATGTGGCACTCGGTGCGCCCAGACACGATTCGAAGGCCGCGTGATTGCAGCGTCTGCGCCAAGGTTTGTGCATTGGCGATGACGTTAGATTGATAGGTCTTGAATCCAGGCTCCATGGCCTCTTTGAGCGCGACCGCTTTGGCCGCGATGACGTGCATCAAGGGGCCGCCCTGGATTCCCGGAAAGATCGTTGAGTTGATGGCTTTCTCCTGTGCCGCTTTCGCGAGAATCAATCCACCCCGCGGACCGCGCAGCGTCTTATGGGTCGTGGTGGTGGTGAAATCGGCGATCGAAACGGGATTGGGATAGAGCCCCGCGGCGACCAAGCCCGCGTAATGGGCCATGTCCACCATGAGGTAAGCATCCACGCTGTCGGCGATGTCGCGGAAACGCTGCCAGTCGATCACCAAGGAATAGGCCGAGGCGCCCGCGATAATCATCTTCGGATTGTGCTCGTGAGCGAGCCGCTCCACTTCCGCGAAATCGATCTCCTCATCGGGTGTCAAGCCGTAACTCATCACGTGGTAGAGCTTGCCGCTGAAGTTGACCGGCGAGCCATGGGTGAGATGGCCACCGTGGGCGAGCGACATGCCGAGGACCGTGTCACCGGGTTGCAGCACGGACATGTAGACCGCCGCATTGGCCTGGCTGCCCGAGTGCGGTTGCACGTTGGCCATGTCTGCGCCGAAGAGCTGATTGGCCCGTTCGATGGCCAATTGTTCGGCGATGTCCACATATTCGCAGCCGCCGTAGTAACGCTTGCCTGGATAGCCTTCGGCGTACTTGTTAGTCAGCACCGAGCCTTGCGCTTGAAGCACCCGCGGACTCGTGTAGTTCTCCGAGGCGATGAGTTCGATATGGTCCTCTAGACGCACCCGCTCGGCTTCCATGGCCCGCCAAAGGCCGGGGTCGAAAGACTCAATGCTTTGATTCTTCAGGAACATAGGACACTCGCAGGAAAGGCCGCGATTCTATCAGCTTGATGCTGACCGCCCCTTCACGTCAGAATCGCGCGGCCTCCCGCAGCGTGAAGTCGAATGCTAAGCGTATAGCGGGCGGATGGTTGTCTGTATCATTACGCTGGCCAAGAGCGTTTCATACAAACAACTATCCGGGGAGACAAATGAAAAACTCATCGCTGTCCAAACTCATGTGGACTGTCCTCGTGCTCGCGGGCACTTGGGCCATCGGCAGCATCGCCACCCATCGTGGCGAAACCATCAACGCTATCTGGTTCGTGGCGGCGGCACTGTGTGTGTACTTGGTGATGTACCGCTTCTACAGCGCCTGGATCTGCGCCAAGGTGCTGGTGTTGGATGAAACGCGCGCCACCCCGGCGGAGCGCTTCAATAACGGCCGCGATTTCGTCCCCACTCACAAGTGGGTGGTCTTCGGCCATCACTTCGCCGCCATTGCGGGGCCGGGACCGCTGATCGGCCCCACCTTGGCCATGCAGTTCGGTTATCTGCCTGGGACCATCTGGATTCTCGTGGGCTCGGTGTTGGGCGGCTGCGTACAAGACATGATCATCATGTTCTGCTCCGTGCGCCGTGACGGCCGCAGCCTGGGCCAGATCGCCAAGGACGAGTTGGGGCCCGTGGGCGGCTGGGCCGCGCTGCTGGGCACCATGATGATCATCGTGATCTTGATCGCGGTGTTGGGCCTGGTGATCGTCAAAGCCATGCAGCACGATCCTTGGGCAACGTCCACGGTGATCGGCACCATCCCCGTGGCGCTCATCATCGGCCTGTACATGCGCAACATCCGGCCCGGGCGGGTGCTGGAGGGCACGCTGATCGGCATCGCCTTGCTGATGGTATGCGTGATAGGCGGCTTCTGGGTGGACCAAAGTGCATCTCTGCGCAACCTGTTCGATTGGGACGGCAAACAAAGCGCCTGGTTCGTGATGATCTACGGCTTCGCCGCGGCGGTGTTGCCGGTGTGGCTGCTGCTGGCGCCGCGCGACTACCTCTCCACCTTCCTCAAGGTGGGCGTCGTGTTCATGCTGGCCGTGGCCATCGTCACGCTGGCTCCCGATATGAAGATGCCCGCCCTCACCGAGTTTGCTTCCACCGGCTTGGGACCCATATTCAAGGGCGACCTCTTCCCCTTTGTGTTTATCACCATCGCCTGCGGCGCTATCTCGGGCTTCCATTCGCTAGTTGCTTCCGGCACCACGCCCAAGCTCCTGGCCAACGAGAAAGAGATCCGTATGATCGGCTATGGCAGCATGGCCATGGAATCCTTCGTGGCCATCATGGCCGTCATTGCCGCCAGCGTGCTGGATCCCGGCGTGTACTTCGCCATCAACATCGACTTGGGTAAGACCGCCGAGGAAACGGTTGCCGTCATTTCCGCCTGGGGCCCGCAGTACCAAGTGGGTGTCGAGCAGATGAAGGCGCTCGCCACCGAAATGGGCCTGCCTTCCCTATTTGCCCGCACGGGGGGCGCGCCCTCCCTGGCGGTGGGAATGGCCAGCATCTTCAGCGAAACTTTCGGCGGTGGATTGATGAAGTTCTGGTATCACTTCGCCATCATGTTCGAGGTGCTCTTCATCCTCACTACCCTGGACGCGGGCACGCGCGTCGGGCGTTTCATGTTGCAAGATCTGGGCGGGCATTTCTGGAAAGGCTTCGCCAACGTCTCCTCATACCCCATGACCGTGCTGTCCAGCTTTATCTTCGTGGCGGCCTGGGGCTACTTCCTGTGGCAAGGCGTGACCGACCCCAAGGGCGGGATTCGCTTCCTCTGGCCCTTGTTTGGAATTTCCAACCAATTGCTGGCGGCCATTGCGCTCACGGTCGCCACCGGCATCTTGATCAAGATGGGCAAGCTACGCTACGCCTGGGTCACGGCCATGCCGCTCGCGTGGTTGGCGGTGGTGTGCACCTCGGCGGCGGGGACCAAGGTGTTCAGCCCCAATCCCGAGATCGGGTTTTGGTCGGGCGCCAACGCGCTGGCGGCCAACCTGGCCGATGGAAGCATTCCCGCCGCGAAGGTGGGAGAGACCTGGTCCCAGATCATCGCCTTCCGCATCGATGCAGCGCTGGCGCTGCTGTTCGCTGACCTGCTATGGATCGTGATCGCGGACATGCTCCGTACCGCGCTTCGAGTGGTTCAGGGTAAGCCAGTTCTGCCCTTGACGGAGACCGCCTACCGGTCCACCCAACTGGCACCGGTCACGGCGTCTTCCCATGGCTAAGCGATGAGTGCCCCGTGCCCTCAGCCGGTTGTACCCGAACCGGCAAACTCGCCTTTCGTGGCACTACGGCAAGAC
>JBKKAO010000563.1:0-5989 GCA_046714645.1 Burkholderiales bacterium
TCCCCCACCAGTACATCCCCTGTGTGCAGAGTATCCAGGACGCATCGCAGCAAAGTCTGCTCATCGGCCCCCTTACCGTGATAGCGACCCACGGCTGCATTGAGCAGCGCCCCACTGCCTAGGCATACGATGCCCACCATCCGGCAGATCGGAAAACCCAGCCCAGGTTTCTGGCTGTGCGCTTGCGGGTAATCGGCTTGATTCGCCGCTGTGTCCGGCATCACCAAGGTCGTCCCATCGACCAGCCGTACGGGCCGGCCCCGCCAGCCCCACCCCTCGGGTGCACCGGCGGAGATCTCTTGGCCAACGTGTCTCGCCAACTCCGCAACCATCTCCACCGCCAAACGCTCACGCGCCCGGCAATACCCTCCCGTATGCGTACTACCCGGGGCCAAACCCGCGCTCAAGCGCTTGACCGCCAGATCGTCTACCGCTGCCTGACAGGACCGATCGGCGCTAAGCGCCTGCGCCAAAAACATCGACAGCGTTTCGGTCGGTGGAAACAGCCGTTCTCGATGCGCCGGCAGCAGCGACTCGACTTTGTTCAACAACTCCGGACCCGTGAGCAGATTGAAAAACCCGTACGAATCGCTCTTGTGGGCTTGCTTTCGAACACGTTGTTGTTGCCGGGTGCGCGCTCTACGATTAGGATGCATTTGGGCTGGCTCCTTGAGTAATGGATGGTTGTCTAGCAACGCCACCTTATCACTCTTTGAACCAGCCTCTTTTACCCTTTACATCAAATGCTTACCGCTAAGTAAGTGCCATTCGAGTCTGACCCCATTCATTTTGCGGGTGGTGGTGGATACGAATACACTGGTTTCCGGGGTGATCTCGCCAGGCGGCCCACCGCGACGCCTGCTCGATGAGGCAAGAGCGCAGGCCTTCGAGCTATGCCGGGATAGAGTATATTAAATGGAGTCTGACCCCATTTACTTGACCCTTGTGGCGGGATGCAAAGCTCTACGAGATCGGCGCCGGGACCTCCGAGATCAGGCGGTGGTTGATTGGGCGCGAGGTGTTCGACGAGACCCTGTGACGACGCCGGTGCGCAGAGTTTACCCACGCACGCACGCTTAGCTGTGGTCCTTGACGCTACGCCACTTGGTCGGCAAGCGCGCGGCGATCTCCCCGACGATGCCACGGCGAAACGCCAGCACGCAAGCCACGAAGATCGCGCCCATGATCACCGTCACCCAGGGGCCGACTTTGTCGGCCAACTCGTTTTGCAGCACCACGATGACCAATGCGCCGATGACCGGGCCGACCACGGTCCCCACACCGCCAACTAGCGTCATCAGCACGACTTCGCCGGAAGTCGCCCAGTGCACATCGGTGAGCGTCGCGAACCCCAACGTTAGCGTCTTGGTCGCACCGGCGAGCCCGGCCAAGGCCGCCGAGATTACGAAGGCCAACAGCTTGTAGCGATCGACGTCGTAGCCCAGGGACAAGGCGCGCGGCTCGTTCTCCCGGATGGCTTTGAGCACCTGGCCGAACGGCGAATGGATGGTGCGCTGGATCAGCCAGAATCCGAGCACAAACACAGCGACCACGAAGTAATACATGGTGAGATCATCCCCGAGGTCGAGTACGCCGAACAACGCGCCGCGCGGCACGCCTTGGAGCCCGTCCTCGCCGCCGGTGAAAGGCGCCTGCAAATAGAAGAAGTAAACCATCTGCGCGAGCGCCAAAGTGACCATCGCGAAATAGATGCCTTGCCGGCGAATCGCAATGCCGCCCACGATCAAGCCGAGCACGGCGGCGGTCGCGACGCCGAATATCAGGCCGATCTCCGGGCTCACCGCCCAGCGCGTCATGGCGAAGCCGATGGCATAAGCGCCCGATCCCAGAAAAGCGGCGTGACCGAAGGACAGCAAACCGACATAGCCGAGCAGCAGATTGAAGGCGCAAGCGAACAGCGCGAAGCACAGCACTTTCATCACCAGCACCGGGTAGACGACAAAGGGCGCCAGCAGCAAGAGGGCGAGCCCGACCAGATAGATCATGGTATTACGCATCGGCTTACTTCTCGCGTCCGAACAGACCGGCCGGCCGCACCAGAAGCACGATGGCCATGATTACGAAGACTACGGTCGCAGAGGCTTCCGGATAGATCACTTTGGTCAGCCCCTCGATCACGCCCAAGCCCAGACCGGTGAAGATCGAGCCGAGTATCGACCCCATGCCACCGATCACCACCACCGCGAAGACGACGATGATCAGATTCGAACCCATCAGCGGATTGATCTGGATCACCGGCGCGGCAAGCACCCCGGCGAAGGCGGCAAGGGCTGCCCCGAAGCCGTAGGTCAGCGTCACCAGCAGCGGCACGTTGATGCCGAACGCCTGCACCAGGCGCGGATTTTCGGTCGCCGCGCGCAGATAGGCGCCCAGACGCGTGCGCTCGATGACGAACCAGGTGAGCAGACAAACGCTGAGCGATGCCACAATCACCCAAGCGCGGTAGTTGGGCAGTACCATGAAGCCCACGTCGGTCGCCCCCATGAGTTGCTCGGGCACCGGATAAGGCTGGCCCGACACCCCGAAGTAGTAGCGATAGGTGCCTTCGACGATCAAGGCGATGCCGAAAGTCAGCAACAGTCCGTATAAGTGATCGAGTTGGTACAGCCACCGCAGCAGCGCTCGCTCGATCAGGATGCCGAACGCACCGACGATCAGCGGCGCCAGCGCCAGACTCCACCAGTAACCCAGGCCAAAATACTCGAGTGCCAACCAGGCGACATAGGCGCCCATCATGTACAACGCGCCGTGGGCGAAGTTGACGATGTTGAGCAGACCGAAGATCACCGCCAAGCCGAGGCTCAAGACGGCATAGAACGAACCATTCACCAGCCCCAATAGCAACTGTCCGAGCAGGGCCTGCAGCGGGATGCCGAAGATCTCAGTCATGACAAGATTGAACCGCGGGTGAACGATCTCGCTCTTGGTTCACCATCTACTTCTTCACCAGGGCGCAGCGCGACGTCGACAGCGGCTGGAACGCCTGATCCGCCGGAATCGTCTGACGCACATGGTAATAATCCCAGGGTCCTTTCGACTCCGCGGGCTTCTTCACCTGGAACAAATACGTGTCGTGCAGCAAGCGGCCATCCGCGCGCAGCTTCATGTTCTTGCCGAACATATCGGTCTGCGGGTTCTGGCGCAGCCAATTCATCACGCTGTCGCCGTCATCCGCCCCAGTCGCGTTCACCGCCTTCAGGAACATCGTGACTGCCGAGTAGACGCCGGCCTGGTTGCTCGAGGGCATCTTCTTGGTCTTGGCGAAGAAGCGCTTGCTCCACTTGCGCGTGTCATCGTTCAAGTCCCAGTACCAGCTTTCGGTCACATACATGCCCTGGGTCGCTTGCAAACCCAGGCTGTGCACATCGGTGACGAAAACCAGTAGGCCGACCAGCGTCTGGTTCTTGGTCAAGCCGAATTCGTTCGCGCCCTTGATGGAGTTGATGGTGTCGCCGCCGGCGTTGGCCAAACCGACGATCTTCGCCTTGGACGCCTGCGCTTGCAGCAGGAAGGACGAGAAGTCCGACGCGCTCAGCGGATGGCGCACGACGCCCAGCACTTTGCCACCGGCCGCCTTCACCACATCGGAGGTATCCTTCTCCAGCGAATGACCGAAGGCGTAATCCGCGGTGAGGAAGAACCACGTGTCGCCGCCCTGCTTGACGACCGCCTTACCGGTGCCGCTAGCAAGGGCATAAGTGTCGTAGGTATGATGGATGGTATAGGGCGTGCACTCCTCGTTGGTCAAGCGCGTGGATGCCGCACCGGTGTCAATCAGCACCCGCTTCTTCTCGGCGACCACTTTCGCGGTCGCCAGCGCCACCGCGGAGTTGAGCGCGTCGGTGACCATATCGACACCCTGGCGATCGATCCACTCACGCACCTTGCTCGAAGCGACATCGGCCTTGTTCTGATGATCGGCGGCGACCACTTCGATCTTCTTGCCCTTGACCTTGCCGCCGAAGTCCTCGACCGCCATTTTCGCCGCCAGGACCGAACCCTGTCCACCGATGTCGGAATACAGTCCCGACATATCGGTCAGCACGCCGATTTTCACTATATCGCCGGAAATCTTGCCTTGCGCAAGCGCCGCCCCGCTACCGAGCAGGATCGCTGCAAGGGCGATGTGTTTCATTTTCCCAATTGACATTGCCTTCTCCACAAAATGGCTACCTTCCTTCCTTCCTGCTTTCGTTCCTTCCTGCGATGCGCACGAGCACGCCAGCGCGCGTCACAGTCTCTTATTCACACACCGAGGTACTCGTGCAGCATGTCCATGCGCGAGGACAACTCGTCCTTGTTCACCGTTTCCGCGACCCGCCCGCGCTCGACCACGTAATGGCGGTCGGCGAGCGGCGCGGCAAAGCGGAAATTCTGATCCGCCATGACGATGGTGTAACCGCGGCCTTGCAGCTGTCCGATCGCCTTGCCCAGCGCTTTGACGATGACCGGTGCGAGGCCTTCGGTGATCTCATCGAGCAGGAGCAGACGAGCGCCGGTACGCAGGATGCGTCCCATCGCCAGCATCTGTTGTTCGCCCCCGGAAAGCCGCATGCCGGGGCTGCCGCGGCGTTCATACAAGTTGGGAAACATTGCATAGATTTCTTCGACGCTCATGCCGCCCTCGGCCACGCGCGGGGGCAGCAGCAGATTCTCTTCAGTGGTCAGTGAAGCGAAGATGCCGCGCTCTTCGGGGCAATAGCCGACGCCCAGACGTGCGATACGATGCGGCGCCAAAGCGAGGATATCGCGTCCCTCGAGCCTGAGCGATCCGCGGCGGCGATCGGTCAGCCCCAGCACTGCCTTGAGCGTGGTAGTGCGGCCCGAGCCATTGCGCCCCAGCAAGGTGACGACCTCGCCGCGACCCACCAAAATGGTCATGCCGTGCAGAATGTGCGACTCGCCGTACCAGGCCTGCATGTCGCGCATCTCCAGCAGCGGCTCACTCATGCTCTACCCCCACGTACGCCTCCAGCACTTGCGCATTGCGCGACACTTCGTCGTAAGTCCCTTCGGCCAGCACCGCGCCGCGCTGCAAGACGGTGATGCGATCACACAAGTCCTGCACCACGCTCAAATTGTGCTCGACCATCAGGACGGTTCGCTGAGCTGCGACGCGGCGAATCAACTGGGTGACGCGGCCGACGTCTTCGTGCGCCATGCCTTGCGTGGGCTCGTCGAGTAGCATGATCTCGGGTTCGAGCGCCAATGTGGTAGCAAGCTCAAGCGCGCGCTTGCGTCCGTAAGGCAGTTCCACCGCCGGCAGGTGCGCGTAATCGGCCAACTCCACGTTCTCGAGAAGTTCCCGTGCGCGCGCGTTGAGCACTTGCAGAGAGCGCTCCGAACGCCAGAAGTGAAACGACGTGCCGAGCTTGCGCTGCAGTGCGACGCGCACGTTCTCCAGCACGGACATATGCGCAAATGTCGAGGAGATTTGAAACGAGCGCACCATACCTCGGCGCGCGATGTCGGCCGGCTTGTCGCGCGTGATATCGGTACCGTTGAATACGATCGTCCCCGAACTGGGCTGCAGAAATTTGGTGAGGAGATTGAATGTCGTCGTCTTGCCCGCGCCATTAGGTCCGATCAGCGCGTGAATAGCCCCGCGTCGAACCTTGAGATCGACGCCATTGACGGCGATGAAACCTTTGAACTCGCGGGTGAGCGCGCGCGTCTCGAGGATGTAATCGTCGGTCATTATTATTGGTGGGGATGGAAGATGCCGTTGCGGAATAGCGACTCGAAGCTTCCCTAGACCTCCAGTGTAGACACGTTCTCTGCGCCCGAGATGACAATGTCATCTTTGGAGTTCGCATTTATCTTAACATAGCCATCGGGATGAACGACGGAAGTAGGCTGCGAGCTTGCGCGGCCCGTGAAACACCGCGAGCGTGCCGTCCACGTATCGATGCACCCGGACTCGGGTGCGCGCGTAGTGATAACGCATCTCGTCGGCGGGCAGTTGCAA
>JBKKAO010000564.1:0-3474 GCA_046714645.1 Burkholderiales bacterium
CCCACGACGTACAGCCGGAGGCGCGCACTGCCGCGCCGGTGGACTATCCGCCTCCCGCGGAGGTCCAGGATTTCCATCCCCAGTTGACCGAGGCCACCAACTCATCGAGGCAGTGACACCGGACATCTTGCTGGTGGACATGGAGATGCCGCGCATGAACGGCGTCGAACTCACGAGTTATGTTCGCGGGGCGCCCGCGCTGGGCAAACTGCCCCTCATCATGATCACCTCGCGCTCCACCGCGAAACACCGGGAGCAAGCGGCCGACAATCC
The DNA here is from genome assembly GCA_046714645.1 of Burkholderiales bacterium. Taxonomy (GTDB): domain Bacteria; phylum Pseudomonadota; class Gammaproteobacteria; order Burkholderiales; family SHXO01; genus SHXO01. Next base: position 274 of record JBKKAO010000564.1, read on the forward strand.
TCGCCGCCAATTTTTACAAACCGTTGCGCTGCAAAGTGGTGCTGGGCTAACCATGGGGGACTGCACGCGGAGAGGCGAGGGTCAGGCCTTGGTCAGGCCTATAATTTTCGAGTTGTCTTATCAATCCGTATACCCTGTCCTACTGCGAGCGAGGAAAGACGATTCTCTATCGCAAGCATCGAGTACTGGTTGCGAAGTTGCTGGGCGCGTCTCAGCATCGCCCATCTCAGCGGAACGATAGTCGCAAAAACCCCTTCATAGTCCGAAGCACCCTACTCCTAACCACGGACACACGCGGGCAGCCCGAAATCATCAAGATTGGACCTGCCTCTCCGATATAGCAGGGGACCGCGCGGCGCGGCCGAGGCCCGCTTCGGACACTTGATCATCACTCCACGTGCATCCATATGACCACTCTTGCCGCGGCGCATGCGCCGCTGGGCCAACTTGGCCGGTATCGCATACTTAAGGAACTGGGGCGCGGCGCCATGGGAGTGGTGTATTTGGCGACCGATCCGGTTCTGGCACGCACGGTGGCGATCAAGACCATTGTCATGCCGGCCGATGTCACTGAGCGCGCGGAGTACGAGGGGCGCTTTCTACAAGAAGCCAAGGCCGCGGGCGGACTCAACCATCCCAACATCATCACCGTCCACGACGCGGGACGCGAAGGCGGGATGGCCTACATGGCGATGGAAGTGCTCGCCGGCGTCGAGCTTCGCCAGATGATGTCCCAAAGCCGCCTCCCTCTCTCCCAAGCTCTGGATATCGCCGCGCAAATTGCGGATGGTCTCGCATTCGCCCATGAATCGGGCGTCATTCACCGCGACATCAAGCCCACCAACATCATGATCGTGCGCGGGAGTCAGGTGAAAATCATGGACTTCGGCATCGCGCGCACGCGTGTGTCCGAGGTGAAGACGCAGACCGGGGTGTTGCTCGGCTCGCCCAAGTATATGGCCCCGGAGCAAGTGATCGGGAGCGCGATCGACCACCGGTCCGACATCTTTGCGCTGGGCGTGCTGCTGTATGAAATGGCGACGGGCAGCGCGCCGTTCAGCGGCGGGGACATCGCTCAACTCATGTACCGGGTGGTGCACACGACTCCGCTGCCGCTCAGCCAAGTAAACCCCACAGTGCCCGCATTGCTCGACCGCATCGTCGCGCGAGCGCGGTGCGGAAGCCTTCGCGGCGGCGGGGCCGCGAGTCGAAGGACAATACGAAAAAACCGTGCGCGTCGAGCCGGAACCAATCGAGACGCTTCGGGCAAGGATGATAGGTGGAGGCCATGCCGCGTCGAACCGCGTAATCCCAGGCAAAGAGAACTGGGCCTGGCTCGGACGCTATGTCCTGGTCATGGTCATCGCGCTGGTACTCGGAGGGCTCATCGGAGAGCTGGATCTGTTCAAGCAAACCGGGCTGGGCACCCACAAGCTCACCGCTTCCAAGCTCGTCAGGTTTCTGGGCTATGGAGGCGCGCTGTTAGTGTTGGGGCTCTTGAGCAGACGAGCAGCACGCCAGCTTCGCGATCAGGGTGGGAAAGCCGCTTCTTTCGGATCCCTTATCGTGCCACTCGCGACCCTTATCGTCGTTGTGAGCGGCGACAGCGTCTTGCGGATCGTTGTCAACCCCTTCCTGCACCAAAGACTCAGGAGCGCGTACGACTGGCTCTTCGTTTGTGGCATCATCGCCGCCGCGTTATGGCTGGCATTCGCGATATTCCATCAGGCCGAGCCGATCGGGGGTTTGTTCAAATCGGGAATTGCGGAACGCCCGGCGGGGGCGGCATGCACGGCTTGTGGTGCGGAACTTCTCGCCAGCGGAAAGTTTTGCTCTACGTGCGGTGCCGCCGCGTCCTGAACGAGGCTTGCTCACCCTAACGGCGCATTTCGGCTGGTGCTTGACAGGAGAGAAAAGGAAACGCTATGACAACGAGGACGCACACGGTGCCTTCGATGCCCATTGGCTCAATGCCCGACTCTCCCGAGGCGGGATCCATCGCGAGCCGAAGCTGGGCCTGGCTGGCTCCTTACGTGGTCATCATATTCGTGCTCCTTGTACTTGGGAGTCTCCTAGGCGATTTGAGTCTGTTCAAACGCGTCGCGCTTGGAACCCCGAAGCTCACTGCTTCCGAACTGGTCAAATTTTTCGCCTACAGCGGAGCGCTGGTCATGGTCTGGCTCATAGCCCAGCGGAGCACGCTTCAGCTGCGCGAGCAGGGTGGCAAGACTGCTTTTCTGGGCGGCATTGCGTTGGCGGTTGCCGTTCTGGTAATCGTGTCATGCGGCTATAGCGTGCTGCTGATCGTCCTGAGGTCCCTCATGGAATCCGGTGCGCGCGATCTGTACGACTGGCTGTTCGTCCTCGGTATAACGGCGTGCGCGTTGTGGCTAGTGGTGATGCTGTTCCGGAACTCCGACCCCATCATCGAACTGTTTAAGGCCGATGGCCCAGCCCCTTCGAAGCCCGTCTGCCGCGAGTGCAGCCTACGAATCGCGACCACCGCCCAGTTCTGTCCGGCATGCGGCAAGGCGGTCTCGTAAATGAACTGCTTTGCGGCATCGAAGCGCAACACGATACGATAAGTTGCCGCGCGCAGCAGTTCCGCATTGCCAATCGATAATGGCCAGACTATCTTGTGTTTTCTTGTTAGCCTATGCATGCTCGGTAGACGCGCTTTTCGCTGTGGCGATCGGGCAATCAGATCAACAGCATACAGGAGCAATCGAGATGAAGAGTCATACGCATGGATGGGCTGCCGTTTCGGCAGCGTTGGCCGCTCTTATTTTTGGGGCTACCGCCCCGGCGGGCTGGGCTCAAGATCGGGATGGGAACGAGACCCCCGTTGAGAACGCAAGGCCGAAGCTGGTCCCGCTCAAGGACGCGCGACTCAAGATCGAACTAAACGCCACCGACCAAGACGCCGGCATACAGGTGTTCCTGGATTCCGATCCCTGGAGGACCATGAATATCTTCGATCCTTACGGAAGGCTGGTATTCAGATCTATCACCCTGGGCAGATTCGGCAAGCAGGGAGGAACCGAGCTATTTCTCGAGAGTGCCGAGCCAAACTTCAGTCAGCTAACCCTCGAAAAATTTCTCGAGCGCTTCCCGGAAGGAAACTACCAATTTGTAGGGAAAGGACTCAATGGAGAGAAACTTGTAGGTACCGCGAAATTCACGCATAACATTCCAGATGGG
>JBKKAO010000565.1:0-3282 GCA_046714645.1 Burkholderiales bacterium
TGCCCGAAAATACGAATTCTCTGGATTGGACCGCGATCACCTTGGGCCCTCAGCTTGCCGGCGTGGCCCAGATCGAGCGCCGCGGACCTGGGCTCCCTCGAGTGCGCTACTGCGCCAGCTTTCATAAGGCCAGCACCGATGTGGCGACCTTGAAAGGTCTACGCACCGCCCTGCCAAAGCGGCAGACCACCGCGACCATGCTGCTCAAACGCGGAGAGTACGAAATTCATCAGGTGGAGTCCCCAGGCGTGCCTAGGGCGGAACTGGCGCGCGCGGTGCGCTGGAAGCTTCAAGAGCAATTGGACTATCCGGCGCAAGACGCGTCCGTGGATGTTCTCGAAGTGCCCAATGACCCCAACCGTGCGGCCGAGGTTAAGCAGTTGTTCGCGGTTTCCGCCCGCAGCGAAATTATCCGGGAGCGAATCCACGCTTTTTACGGTGCCAAGCTGCCTCTATCGGTGATCGATATCCCGGAGCTGGCGCAGCGCAATGTCGCGCAACTCTACGAGACCGATGTGCGTGCGGTAGGTCTTTTGGCCTTCATGGAGGAGGGGAGCTTGCTCACCTTCAGTCTCGGAGGCGAACTGTTAGTGGCGCGGCAGTTTGATCTGACGCTTTCGCAGTTGCTGGACGCCACCGGGGATAGGTTTGAACCCACCATGGAGCGGGTTGCCTTGGAGATCCAAAGAACCTACGATCACGTGGACCGCCGCTTTCACTATGCCGGCGTTGCGCGCGTGCTGGTTTGTCCCCTACCGAAGGGATTCGGCGCCGCGGAGTATTTGAGCGCCAATCTTTCGATTTCTATCCAGTCCATGGACTTGAACGAAGTCTTGGACCTCTCGGCCATTCCCGAGGCCCCCGACCCTCTTTGGCAGACGCGCCACCTGCACGTCATCGGCGCGGCCTTGAGAGCCTAGACCCTAGCATGAGCCAGCAGATCAATCTCTTCAATCCTGATTTTGTCCCGCAACGGGACTTGGCCTCGGCCAAGTACGCGGTCGCCGGAGTGGGGCTCGCGGTGGTGCTGGCCATCGCTAGCAGCACCGCCGTGCAGTGGCGCCAATCCAGGCTCGCCGCCCAGGAGCACGCTTTGGCGGCTCAACTGAACATCGTGCGCGCCGAGAGCGAAAAGCTCACGGCCCAGTTGGGCGCGCGCCAAGTGGATCCCGCCCTTGTGCAGCAACTTAACGCGACCCAAGCGCACATCGCCAGCCGCCAGCGTGTGATGAAGTGGTTGAACACCGAGCATCTAGGCAACACGAGCGGGGTGTCCGAGTACTTTCGCGCGCTCGCGCGGCAGACTCTCAACGGAGTATGGCTCACGGGGTTTCATCTGGGGGGAGCCGGGAAGACTCTGCGTATCGAAGGACGCACTTTGCGCGGGGATTTGGTACCGGCGTACCTGAACAAGCTCGGCACCGAGGAGTCCTTGAAAGGACACGCCTTCGCCGTGGTAGCCATGGAGGAGGCAGCGCAAGCTTCCTCCGGAAACGCACCCAGCTTGAACTATCTGACCTTCAAGCTGGAAACCGCTAGCCCCGACAGCCCGGCTGGAGCGAAGCCGTGAGAAAACTCGCGATCGCCTTAGCGCAGCGATTCGACGCCTTGGCGAAACGAGAGCGCGTGATGGTGTTCTGCGCCGTGGTGACTCTCGTTCTGGGGGTTGCTTTCACCCTTGCGATCGATCCGGCGCTTATTCGTGCAGAGGATCTCTCCTCTCGTATCACTGGCCACAAGCGCCAGCTTGTGACCCTCGCCCTGAGTCAGCAAACTATCAGGACTCAACTTGCCATGGACGTCAATGTTCGCCCGCGAGCGCAGGTAACCGAGACCGTGACGCAATTACGAGAGTTGGAGAGCCAAATCAAAGGGTTTCATCAAACCCTTATTCCCGCGCGCGCCATGGCCAAGGTCATGAGCGGCATTCTGGAGCGAGAAGGCACGGTGCGCCTGATATCTCTACGGAATATCGCCGCCGAACCGTTAAGCCTGGATGGTCCGGCGAAGACGGTGGGTAAGGAGGAGTCCAAGGGGCTCCTATACAAACATGGTGTTGAATTGGTGATTGAAGGAGGGTACTTCGAATTGCTTGGATATCTTGCCAGTCTGGAGAAACAACCCTGGCGTATGCTCTGGGCGGAGACGTCTTTGTCCGCAGAGTATCCGAAGGCGCGCTTACGCATGAAACTCTACACCCTGAGCCTGGATCCCTCGTGGCTAGCCGTATGACCTCTCTTTGCGCACTTGTATTGGTATGCGCCATGAGCCTTCCACAAGTGTTGGCCGAGACTCTTAGGGACCCCACCCAGCCCCCGGTGATTCATACCCCGAAGACCCATGCGGCGTCCGATCGCACCCGCGGAGCGCACCTCAGCGCCTTGCGTTCCATCCGAATCGGTGCGCAGGACAAAGTGGCCACCATTGGAGGTGCCCGAGTGCGGGTGGGGGATTTTGTCGGGACGGCCAAGGTGATGGCTATCCGCCCCACCGAGGTGGTGCTGCGCGATGCTTCCGGCACGAGCACGCTAAAGCTCTATCCGGGTGTGCAAAAGCACGCCCCTGACTCGCGCTTGCACCAGATGCCCCTTACCGAGGCCTCGAACCAAGTGGCCACCCGCCGCGTGCCATGAGAAAGCTAACCGCCATTCTTGTCTTCTTGATAGCGGGTTGCGCCCAAACCGGGCGTGGCGTGCCCACGGAAAAGCGGATCGAAAGCGCAATGAAGGAAGCAGCTGCGGCGAACGCCGCCAATACCGACGCTATCAACCAAGCCTTGTTGCCTCCTCTCGTGGTGGAGATGCCCAAGAGCGAAAACAACCCGTCCGAGCAGCGCTTTGATATAGCAGTGAATAGTGCTCCAGCCAGTGAGGTTTTCGCGGCCATTACCTCGGGATCGCAGTGGAGCATGGTGGTACACCCCGCGATCCAGGACACCATCGCCTTACAGCTGAAGAACGTAACGATATTCGAAGCCTTGGACACGGTGCGAGAAATCTATGGCTATGAGTATGCGGTGCACGGCCATCGCATTCTGATTCAACCCGTGGGGCTGCAAACACGGATCTATCAACTCAACTACCTGATGAGCCAACGCGAAGGCAAGAGCGAAACCAGAGTGAACTCTGGCGCCATCGTGGGCGCCTCGGATTCCTCCGCCGGCACTGCCACCCCCAACTCCGGCCAAGCACGCACGGTGGAAAGCAGCCGGGTGACGACCACGGCGAATAACGATTTTTGGGGTGACGTAGCTGTCTCGGTAAAGGGAATCGTGGGGGCCGA